>CAYJJP010000028.1:9737-15896 GCA_964370525.1 uncultured Desulfovibrionaceae bacterium
TAGTTGTCTGTTCAATGTAAAAACTATGCAGTTTTTAATTCTTTAATAAGTTCCGCCAAGTATTGAGCTTGATTGCTAAGGTTATTTACAGCAACGCGCGCATCGTCCATCAACTTACTTGTTTCCTCAGAAGAAGTGCCTATGTTCGACAAAGAAATATTAATTTCGTCGGAAGTAGCAGATTGCTCTTCGGCAGCGGTGGCAATTGTGCGCACTTGATCGGCTGTTGTGTCAACCATTTGCACGATTTCAGCAAGAGCTGTTCCCGCTTGACCGGCAAGATCTGTTGTTTCGTTTACGCTTTGCACCGATGAATCCACATTGAGCATATTACGCTCAACGCTTTCCTGGACTCCCTTGATGGCTGTGCCAACTTCAACGGTGGCCTGCATGGTTTTTTCTGCAAGCTTGCGTACTTCATCGGCAACAACGGCAAAGCCACGCCCGGCCTCGCCCGCACGAGCCGCTTCAATGGCAGCATTGAGTGCAAGCAAGTTGGTTTGATCTGCAATGTCTGAAATCACATTCATAATTGTGCCGATGGATTCAGCTTGAACGCCAAGTTGCATCATATCTTCTTTCAATTGATTGGCTTTTCTTTCCACTTCGCCAATGCGCAAAAGCATATCCTGAACAATGCGTGAACCTGAGTCAGCACGCGCTCTGGCATCCGAAGAGATATTGGCAGCATCGCCGGAACTACGCGCCACTTCAAGAACCGTGGCATTCATTTCTTCCATAGCCGTCGAAGTTTGTATAATCCGGTCTGCTGTGATGCTCATACTTCTTTCAGCGCCATCCACTTGATGTGTTAGGCTGAGCATGCTCTCACCCACAGAGGCTGCGATGGCCTCAAGTTGTGAGGCCGCTGAGTGCATTCCTTCACTTTTAGCTGTTTCAGCAGCGGCTTGCGCTATTTTTGCTTGTTCCATGGCGCTTCTGGCTTCTTCTCCCAATTTAGCTGCTTGCAGTGTTTGTTCCTCAGCTCTGGCAATATTGGCTTTGAGTGAATCTACCATTTCTCCAAGAGCTTTAGCCAGTACACCAAGCTCATCCTCAGAGTGAATCTTCAGTTTCTCGTCTAAATTTCCCTTGGAAATAGATTGTGCAAAACTTACTGTTTTATTTAAAGGTGTGGAGATGCCTCGTGCAAGATATACGCTGAAAAGCGCACTGACGATCATAAGTACTATAATTATGCTGATTGTAACAGTTTGGCCATTTTCAAGTTCCACTGCGGTTTTAGAAGATCTGCTCTGCAAATTATTTTCAACCTTGGTTATGGCAGTAGTAGTTGATTCGTTGATGCGGTCGTTAAATGCGATTCGAGCCTCATTTGAACGCACTATTTCAGACCATATGCTTGCAAGTTCTTGTGCTTTTACGCCAAACACTTTAAGTTCTTGGAGGACAGATTGCGCCAGTTCTTGCGTTGGTGCAGGGAACATCTTAAATTGTTCCTGAAGTGTTTTGACAAGAGCAGCAGTCTGTTTACTCGCTTGCTCCAACGAAGATGTTTGACGTAATATAATCGCTTTGGAACTCAAGGCTTGGATTTTGCTAAATTCATCTTCAAATTTTTGAGCAATGGCAACACTTTCATTAGCTGCTGTTTGCTGTTCGGGCGAAGCGAGCCCGTCCTGAAGATTTTCCGCGGCGCTTTGTGTGGCTTGTACAAGCTGCAAGGTCTTTTCTTCTAAAGGTAAGCCCAAGTCGATAAATGCATCCAGCATTGAAACGCTACGCTGGACGGTTTGGTGGGTTTGCTCAGCAGCCGCAACATATTCAGCAAAGGTTCTTTTAAAATCTGCAAGATACTCTACCAAGACACCGGAGTCGTCAGTTGACTGCATCAGTCTTTGTAAATTGTCTTGTTGCGCAGCAATATTCTTAAAAGAATCTGTAAAATTAGCGTAATGTCTAGGGTCTTGTGTAAGGCTATACACACGCATGTGCATATAAGCATCTTCAAATGCGGTTTCTAAGCCTACTAAGCCCACAAGTTCCGGAACATAAAATGTTGCTATACGCCGGCTATCATTGGCCGCCTCTTCGTTTTTCAATATGGTAAATCCGCCCAAAATACAAATAAAGAGCATAAGTAGCCCAAATCCTAGATAAAGTCTCGTTGAAACCCTCATGTTGTTCATTCAACCCCCTTTACGAGTTTATATAGCGAGAACTCTGTTTAACAGCCGCTATTCGCTTAACCAAGTTTTGCACATTGCAAGACAAGGAAATCTGTAAAAATTTCTCACATTGTTTTAATCGACATATGAGCAAAAATCTTTATGCGATACATTGACTTTTATTATCACTACTTAATTATACAAAGACATTTTGTGTACATTTTTTATTAAGTGTGTAATAAGAAAGAATTGTTTTTATGTTTCTTATGCCTTGAAAATGTTTTTGAGAACAATTTTTGAAATAATTTTGACGAACATGAACTTGCAAATGACATTTTAAGTCGATTTTTGTGATGTCTGTTGCAAGTTGTGGAATTGTTTATAAAAATTTTGCAAATAATGCGTAGATTTCTCTTGACTTGTCTTCATGCAATGCTTAGCTTTTGCGTGTAGAGGAAAGGCAAATTCAATCTAAAGCATGGAGCCATAAATATTATGGAGCTTGCAGGATTGTCAAGTCTTAGTTAGGCTAAGATCTAATAACTTTACAGCAACTGAGGCTCGTGTTTACTTATAAACATCATAAGCGGAAGAGCATACTTCATATAATAAATAGAATTTAGTAGTAATTCAAGTAATTCATGTTGTTACAAGTATTTTGTTTGTTGAGTGTTTATGAGGCTATGCTTAGTAATTTTTTAGTTTGCGTTATGGGCTGAGCTTATTTTAGGCTTATTTGTGCAAATTTACTAACGGGAGATATGTTATGAATGGATTTCTAAAATTTGGTTTAGTGTTTTTGGGAGGCCTTGTTCTTGGTATCGCTGCAAAGCAAGTTACAAATTGCAGTGGACTTCGCCCTGCCGCCGCAGACTTACTGAGCAAGGGGCTTGACGTTAAAGATTGCGTTATGGCGAAAGTGGAAACATTAAAAGAAGGCGTGGAAGATCTTGTAGCTGAAGCACAAAATGCTTCTGAAAAGCGTAAAGTTGACAATGAACAAGCAAATACTGCTGAAAAGTCCTAATATAAAAGAGAGCGCGTACATGCATAGCATACCTTCATTCTTTTTGGTTCATGAAATTAAAGGCAATATAGGTCGCTTGCGTGTGCGCGCTCAAGCTGCTTTAAGTAAAAAAACGGTTACGCGCATTTATCAAATGCTTCAGGAAAATTCAGATCTTGAAGGCATTCAAATCAATGCGCGTACCGGCTCAATCCTCTTATGGTATGCCAACAGTGCTGCTCGTGAGCAAGTTTTTTCCTTATTAAACTTGGAAGATAAAGAACTTGCCTCCTCATCGGCTATTCGTGTTGTAAGTTATGCCGCAAACTTACCGTCAAAAATTACTAAGTTTTCTCTGTTTGGGCCTGTGTTACGATATGGGTTGTTGCGCTTTTTTATGCCTCCTTGGTTGCGCATCTTTTTTTCCATAAAATCAGCCTATCCTTTTTTAAAGCAAGGTCTTATGTCGCTATTGCGTGGAGATATTAACGTAGAACTCTTGGACGCTACTGCCATTACTATTTCGTTCTTGCGTCGTGACCTTCGTACCGTAAGCTTGCTAACATTTCTTCTTGGGCTTGGCGAAGCGCTGGAAGAATGGACGAAGCATAGCTCGCGCGCAAGCCTAGCCCAAAGCCTTGCTTTAGATGTAGATACAGTATGGGTAAGGCGAGAGCACGGCGATGAGCGTATAGCTTTTAGTGAGTTAACTCTTGATGATGCTGTCATCGTGCGCACAGGCTCGGTGGTTGTGGTGGATGGCGTGGTTATTGACGGTGAAGCGCTGATTAATCAAGCATCGATGACCGGAGAAGCGCAAGCCGTTGTGCGTCGTAGTGGTTCTTCGGTATTTGCCGGAACGGTGGTGGAAGAAGGGAGCATAGTGGTGCGTCCAACTTCCATAGGTAAGGAAACTCGCTTGCAAAAAATTGTGGACTTCATCGAAGAATCACAATCGCTGAAAGCCGACATAGAAAGTCGTTCCATGCGCCTTGCCAATGCTGCCGTACCCTTTACCTTTGGCCTTGCGGCCTTGGTGTGGCTTGTAACACGCGATCCCATACGCGCATCGTCTGTGCTTTTGGTGGACTTTTCCTGCGCCTTGCGCTTGGCAACGCCACTGGCTATCCTTGCCGGTATGCGTGAAGGAGCAAGTCGTGGTGTGCTCATTAAGGGCGGAGTGTTCTTGGAGGCGCTGGCAACAGCTGATACAGTAGTTTTTGATAAAACCGGTACGCTCACCGAAGCACGTCCGCAAGTGGCAGAAATTGTTGCTTGTGAAGGTAATACTGCAGCAGAGGTTTTGCGCCTTGCAGCTTGCATGGAAGAGCATTTTCCGCATCCTGTGGCAAGAGCTGTTACGAGAAAAGCAGAAGAAGAAAACTTGGCACACGTTGAAGAACATGGCGAGGTTGAGTATATTGTGGCTCACGGCATAGCAAGTCAGCTCTTTGGCGATCGAGTCCTGCTTGGTAGCCGACATTATATTTGCGACGATGAACACATTGACATTAGTCCATTAAAGGAAGAAGAAGATCGACTTATCGCTTGTGGGTATTCGTTGTTATATCTGGCAAAGGGTGGGAAAATCGCCGGAATTATAGCTATTTCCGACAGTGTGCGTCAAGAAGCTAAGCATGTCATCGACGAGCTTAAGGCCAGCGGCATATCACGGGTGGTAATGCTTACGGGCGATGATAGCAGAGCCGCAGCGAATATGGCCGAAAAACTTGGCATAACTGAATATTATGCCGGAATTTTACCGGTTGATAAAGCAAGAATTGTGCAAGATTTGCAGGCTGAAGGAGCGAAAGTTATTATGGTTGGTGACGGCGTTAACGATGCTCCGGCTTTGTCCACAGCCGATGTTGGAGTGAGTTTGCGTGATGGCACTGATCTAGCAAAAGAAGTTGCTGATGTGGTGCTTTTGGAAAGCGACTTGCACTCATTGCTGGTGGCACGCAAGCTTGGAGTTGGCGTAATGAACAGAATACAAGGAAACTTTGTGAGCAACATTAGCTTAAACGCTGTGTTCTTGTTCTTAGGTCTTTTTGGAGTGGTAAGTCCAATTTTCTCAGCGGTATTGCATAACATTACTACGCTTGGAGTTACCTTAAATGCAACTAGGCCGCACTTGAGCAGAGAATCCGCTGTATACTCACTGCCACAATAACATAATAGTCTGAAATATATAAAGGAAAGTTATGCTACAAGATCATATTACTGCGCATACCGAAGGTTCAATTTCGTTAACGCATCCCGCCTTTGCCAATGGTAAAGCAATGGGCAATGCTTTAAGGCTTTTACGCTTTTATCCCGGAGTGAAGGGAGTAAAGCTTGATGAGGCGAGCAGTGCATTGCACATTGAGTATGATGCTAAGCGGTTGAATAAGGACAAGGTTATGGATCTTTTAGCGCAAGGCGAAAAATGGATTAACTCTCAAAAATAGTGGCAAGTGCTACATAAAAATAAAACTGTACCACTTTCTACGCATTCAGTCGGAGGGATAATATGCCAAACAGTTATATTGCATCGCAAATCGAGGGAAGAATACGCCTACGTCATATTGCTTTACGCAATGCAGATTGGGCGGAAAAACTTGAGCGTATTTTTCAAAAGAAAAAAGGTGTGGAAAGTTTCACGGTCAATACTAGAAGCGGCTCGGCCTTACTTCATTACGCAGCGGACACGCTCAGCGAAAAAGAGCTAACAAAGCTCTTAAATAAGGGACAAGAGCTCATGGATTGTTTTGCACAGGATGTTGCAAGTGCGGAAGATACTGCTAACACAGTACCGACGCTGGTTGGCTTTGTTGCAAGTATTCTCCCGAGTACGACACGCGAACGCAGACGCTTTTTAAATCGTAGCATGGGTATCGCACTTCTAATTTCGGTACTTAGTATTAGTAACGAAAGGATTCACGCCTTTTTTGCTATGTTTTTTGTGACCTTAGGCTTAAACCATGTGTGGGTGCGCCGGAAAGCATTGCAATAATTCTTTAATGGATATGAAAGAAGCACCAT
>CAYJJP010000029.1:0-15041 GCA_964370525.1 uncultured Desulfovibrionaceae bacterium
AGCCTAGGCGTTTTCCTTCCCCCAGAAAAAGCTGACTAAAGGCAATAGCCACAAAAGGTTATATGCGTTTGCAAATTAAATCAACATTAAAAAAGCAAATTTCCATTTCATCCACAGAGAATTGTAATTTTTAATTTATTGAAAATTACAATAATTAGTCGTCACTGAAAAAGATATTAACGATTTAAAATAAAAGTTTTTATTAGTCAAAACAGACAAATAAAAATGCCGAAAATAAGGGCATGAAATGCACTTTTCCGGCATTTTTATGGAGCTAAAAAACGTTTTTTCTGTGAGACTATCAAAATTTGAGCATCGGCGAAAATTTTGCGCCACGAAAAATTCTTCATAAAATATGTTTTAATACAAAGCATTAGACTTAAAACGCAACTTGTTTCATTTTACTTTCAACTTGTTGAAAGTAAAATACGATAGGGTTTCCAAAGGGGATTATCCCCTCCGGAGGAATTAATCAGTGTTTCCTTAAGGTCGTGGCACGATTCATTGCATAAGGTCATTGGTCATTAAAAATTTGACATTAGTGCTTGTCTGCGACGCTAAAAATGGCTTTAAGGGCTGTGCATAGTCGGTCATGTTCATGGGCAATGCGTACAGCTACCCTATACCATGTTTTATCTTCAAGTCCGTAATAACTTGAGCAATCTCGGATGGCTATGCGATGGTCTTGTAGTAAGATAGAGGCAAGATTTGGCGGAGAAGCCTTATGTCGGAAAAGCACATAATTGGCTACGGACGGAAAAAGCTCTATGCCGTCAATGGTTTTTAATTGTGCCACAAGATGCTCACGTCGCTTTATATTATCTTGCCGTGTTTGCAGTGAAAAATTTGAAGAGTCTTGCAACACAGCCAAGGCCGCCTGCAAAGCAAAGCAATTTACCGTCCATGCGGGCAAGATGCGCAAAATTCCTTGTGCTATTTCCTCTGAAGCAAGTAAAAAGCCTAAACGAACGCCGGCAATGGCATGGAATTTAGTAAGGGAGCGCAAAACAAGTATGTTTTGAGGAAAAGATTCTGGCGAAAGGGTGACAAGTGATACATCCTGCTCATGGCCTGCGTATTCGATGAAAGCTTCGTCAATAATCCAAATAAGATCGGGACGTGAATTTATGAAATTGAGTATATTTTCTCTGGAATAAAAAATACCGGAAGGGTTAGCAGGATTTGCCAAAAATATAAGGCTATCTTGGTCGACATTGCGTAAAAGAGCGGAAAAATCATCGTTGTTTTGCGGATGGACATCGCCCCACAGAGAAATAATCTCAAGACCGGCATTTTTGCAAGCCAGAGCATATTCACTAAAAGCAGGTTCCACAATATAGGCCTTGGTTTTGCCATGAGCTACAAAAAAACGTGCAATTATATGTATGAGTTCATTACTACCGTTGCCAAAAACAAAACTCTGGGGCGCATGAAAGTAACGCCTTGAGGCTGCAATACATGCTTCTTCAGCATGTGGAGATGGGTAGGCGTGCGATGTGTCCATGGCGTGAAGTAGGGCTTGTTTTAAAAAAGACGGTGCGCCCTCGGGACGCACATTTACACTAAAGTCCAAAATATCTTGAGGATTGCATTGTGCCTCTTGCGCTAGTTTGAAAAGATTTCCTCCATGTTCCGTTGTTTTCATACATCCGTCCTTATTGATTCATTTAACATCTACTAAAACTACAGTTTAAGTGAGCGACCGGCAACGACAAAAAAGGCTTCCCTTGATTGTGCCACCAAGAGTTGATTGGCAAGGCCAAGGCCGTCGTGAAACATGCGTTCTAAGGATGTTGTGCCTATGCCGCCAAGGCCGGTTTCGCCGGACACCAAAACCCAATGTGCAGAAAATTCATGACTGAGTGTGATGAGCGCCTCAACTTCTTTATGTACTAAATTTTCAAAAATTTTAAGTGTTTCTTGGCTGCTTATGTTCGTGTGGTGCTCCGTTAAAGTTAACAATACATTGCTAATCCAGAGTGTTACGCAATCAATGAGTATGCAAGTGCTTTTTGTTTGCTTTGCTTCAAGCCACAGGCGTATGTTTTCGGCAATATTTACGGGGCATTCCAAAAGCTCCCAAGAGGTCGGTCGTCTTTGCTTGTGAGTAAGGATGCGTTTTTGCATGCCTACATCGTCGCCAAAGCATTGCGCTGTGGCAACATAGAGAACCTTTTCTTTTGCAAGTTCAAGCACTTTCTGCTCTGCCGCCTTGCTTTTGCCGCTACGAGTTCCACCAAGGTAAATATATATTTCTGAATCTTTCTGCACTGCCATGTTATTTCCTTATGCTGTGTGTTCAGCAAGTAATTGGCATAGTATATCATAAATTTCATCTTCCGTGTACATCACATGCGTAGCGGCGCTTTGCACTTGCGGTGCTAGGCTATGTGTCATGCCGACGGCAATGCTCACATCAGCACAAAGCATGGCTTGTACGTCGTTGTCGCTATCACCTATAAATATAACAACATATCCTCGTTCTTGCCAGTGGTGCACGATATCCTTCTTGTCCAAAATGGAGAGCAATTTAGTTATGCGATTGTTTTCCGTCATGGCTTTTGAGCATTGAATTTCACAGCCAAGGCGTGGAGCAAGGTCTGTGAGCCAAGCGTCAATATTGCCTGTGGCAATGAGGCAATGTGCTTTATTTTGTAAAATAAATTGGTGCAGTTTGTTGTACAGCGGAACCGTTGCCAAGAGTTTTGCCACGGCATTGACCGGTAAATCGCCTAGGATGCGCATTCGTTTTTGCATGCTTTGGTCAAAGGGAATAAGACCGCGTATGGCTTGCTGGGTAATGGTGGCAATATCTTCATCAATACCAAAGTGTTTGGCGATGAGGGGTAAGGTTTCCACTGTGGTCAATGTGCCGTCTAGGTCAAAAATAAATTTTATCATATAGTAGTTCCGCTTGACATTTGCAATGTCAAGATCTTAAAGACACGCTTCGCTTCGGCGTTAAACGTGCAAGTAAATTGCACTTACGCCTCAGCAGCGATTGCCGGCTTTCGCAGTCAATATAGCAATTCTAAGTGGAATTGCTATAATAGATTTGCGTATTAAAATAAGAAAGTGACAGAAAAAATAATTCCTGTACAGCCTATCCACAAAAATGTTGTAAGCCATAGTAAAAGTAAAGATTCTTGCATATGTTTAGTGGTGGCTAGTCTCGTACCTTGCCCTATGGGCGGATAGTGTATCACATGGCCGGCATAGGACAGGGTTCCGCTGAGGGAGAGCTGTAAGGCGCTGGCGAAAGCGGCCTCTGACCATGCAGAGTTGGGGCTGGCGTGTGCGTAGCGATATTTCCACGCCACAGTGAAAAGTTCAGTTTTTCCTGTAATTCTCCAAGTTTTTGCATGGTATATGCGGCAAAGAAGGGCCGCAAGGCAAATACAAAGTAAGGAAAGCCGCGCCGGAATATAGTTTAAAGCGTCATCCATGCGAGCAGAAAAAGTCCCAAAGCGTACATATGTATCATTCTTTTTTCCCCACTGAGCATCAAGTACATTACTTGCTCTATGCAGAACCACGCAGAGGGCGCTTGCAGTAAATCCCCAATATAATCCAATTGATGCCCAGAAAAGAGAGGCCAAAACTCCATCAACTAAATTTTCGCTTATGCTTTCAATGCTTGCTCGTGCCACGCCGTGGGCATCAAGGTCTTTTACATCGCGCCCCACAATCATGGCTAATTGTTGTCGTGCGTTTTGTATATCTCCCTTGTTCAAGGGAATAATAATATTTTTGGCGTGTTGTGTTAAGCTTTTTGACGCCATGCATATGGCAAGAGTTAGGGCGCAAGCAATAAATTCGGCCACAGTTCCGCCTAGAAAACCGGCAGTTTGAACAATAGTAAATGTCACCGTGCAAGCCAAGGCAATGACGCAAAACCACGCCAAAGCGCCGCGCAAAAACATACCAAGAGTATTTTGCCCATAACGTAAATATTTTTCAATCCCATAGGCAAAATTGCCCATGAGGCATACAGGATGGAACTTACTGCGTGGGTCACCTATGATAAAATCGAGCAATAATGCAAAAATAAGTAAGGCTATTTCTTGCATGGTAGGCCTAGGCTTGTGTAAATGCTTTGCATATCACAACTTTGACGTACCACATCAGCTAAGCGATCAAGTGCATTTTCTAAATTATAGCAACTCTTTTTACCTTTGTATTTTGGCATATTGAGGTCATGGCGTACATGGTCAATAAAGGCACGCCTGAAAGCATCATCATCGAAAATACCATGAAGATAGGTGGCATAACGTCTGCCGGTCACATAGCCGCAGATGCGCTCATCTTCTGTCGCATAGCCGTCACCATTGCGCAAAAAAAGCGGCTTGGCTGTGGAGCCGTGGTTGGTGAGGCCATGATGAATTTCATAGCCATGCGCCTCGACGCCCAGCGGCGTTTTTGCAGAGCGCACTTTAATGAGCGTTTTATTCTTGGCAAAAGTGGAGCATAAATCCATAATTCCTAAGGCTTGTACCACTTGCTGACTGCTTTCGATGGCGTGGGGATCGTGAATTTCTTTACCTAAAATTTGCAGTCCGGCGCAAATGCCAAAAATCCATTTGTTTTGAGCCGCATGTTCAAGTATTTTGTGCGCAATGCCGCTACTGCGCAAGTCTTCTAAATCATGGACGACAGATTTAGAGCCGGGTATGATAATTATGTCTGGATTGCCAAACTCCTCCACACGGCGAATGGGACGCACACGCACATCAGCCTCAAACATAAGCGGCGCAACATCGGTATAATTGGACACACGGCGTAGCATTACTACTGCAATATCAAGCGTATGCGCTTCTTTTTCGCTGTGTTCTGTGGCAGTCCACGAAAAACCGGCCATATCTTCTTCGGGAATATTAATGTCAATAATATGCGGAATGGTGCCAAGCACCGGCACTTGTGTTTTTTCCTGCATATAGACATGCGCCGGTTCTAAATAAGACGCATCACCCCGAAATCTATTGACTATATATCCAGTAAGCAAGGCTTTTTCTTCATCAGTAAAGGTGAACCAAGTGCCCAAAAAGGAAGCATACACCCCCCCCCTGTCAATATCGCCCACCAGCAACACTGAGGCTTTGGCATGTTGTGCCATGCGCATATTGACAATATCATGCTCCTTCAAATTGATTTCCGCCGGACTTCCGGCACCTTCCAGCACCATGATGTCATATTCTTCGGCTAAATCGTCATAGGCCTTGGTGACCGTATGCCAAAGCTCTTGCTTCTTGGCAAAATATTCTCCCACCTTCATATGCCCCAGCGCTTTGCCCATGAGCACCACTTGCGAACCAGTGTCGGAGTGCGGCTTCAAAAGAATTGGATTCATGCGTGCATCGGGATCTATGCGTGCCGCTTGCGCTTGTACAAGTTGCGCGCGCCCCATTTCTTCTCCGGTGAGAGTAACCCCGGAATTTAAGGACATATTTTGCGCCTTGAAAGGTGCAACGCTATAGCCATCTTGCTGAAAAATACGGCAAAATGCCGCCGTTAAAATACTTTTGCCTGCATTGGAGCTGGTGCCTTGAAGCATAAGTGCCGGTTTTTTAGTTTTCATATGACCCAATACCCCAATATAAATGTATATATCCGGCCTTTACATTTTTATATATAATGCCGATATGTTGCGTTTTACCCTGAATATCAACACTATAAAGCGGAGTGTACTCTTGGTGATGTTCAATCTCTGACCAGTGAAATTCATGCCCTCGAAATACTGTGGGCGTCAAGCCAAAAGGAGCATCGCAAAGCAACTGCGCCTGCCTATAGCCAAGTGAGCGAATTCCCTTGCCCATGCTGGCAGTGGCGTTGATAACTTTACACATTTCAAAGCGCTGTGGCGGTGTCTTTGTGGCTGTTTCATTTTTAGCTTCCACAAGATCTTGACACAAATACATGTAACCACCGCACTCTGCATATATTTCACCATTATTTTGTGCAAAATTATAAATACTTTGGCGCATGGAAACATTTTCCGCAAGTTCCTTGGCAAAAACTTCCGGATAACCGCCGCCCAGATAAAGTGCGTCAATGTTGTCCGGCAATTGGCTGTGAGCTATGGGGGAAAAGGGGACTAATTCATAGCCTATGTTCTCTAAGTGGCGCAAATTTTCATCATAATAAAAACAAAAAGCTTGATCTTTTGCCACAGCAAGTCTTTTCTTGCTGCTAAAATTACTGCGCTCAAGCACGTCATTTTTAGAGTCCAAAGCACAATGCGGACGTGGCATCACGCTCACTTCTAAAATCTTATCTAGCCTGCAATGTTTTTCCACCGCCTCGGCAAGGGCATTATACCAATCAGCATGAGTGCACACTTCCGCTGACGGAACAAGGCCAAGCTGTCTCTCCGGTAAAATCCACGCATCCTTACGTGGCATTGCGCCCAAAAGCGGAGGAAGTTTATAAAATTCCAAGGCTTCCTGCAAAATTTGCTCATGCCGAGCGCTGCCCACATTATTGGCAATACAGCCCACAATATGTACGCCATAATCCATAGCTTGAGCACAAAAACCACGAACCAAGGCCGCCGCTGAACTCGCCATACCCCTAGCATTAAAGACTAAAACTACCGGAAGTTGTAATGCTTTCGCCACATGCAAGGTACTGCCTTCAAGGCTACCCACTTGACGCGCGTCAAAAAGCCCCATGACTCCTTCACAAATGCCCACGTCCGCCCTTGCCAAACCATTTGCGCCGGAAATTCCATGCGCCCAAAGGCTTTGGACACCGGTTTCACCCATCATCCAAGTGTCAATGTTGAAAGAATTGCGCCCCGTTGCCTCAGCATGAAAGGTGGGGTCAATATAATCAGGGCCACATTTAAAGCCCTGCACCGCCAAACCACGCCGAGCAAAGGCTCGCATAAGCCCCATGCTCAGTGTGGTTTTGCCCTCTCCGGAACGCGGTGCGGCTAAGCAAAATCCGTGAAAATTATTCATGTTTACCTTGAGTCACTTGAAAGATATTTGTCCACATAACCACGGGCTTCGTAAAGAGCATCGTCAATAAATACCGTGCGTTTGCTACCGATGACAACAAGGGTTGACATATCCACTTCTTGCTCCGGAAAATCGTTTAATTTTCCCACCCATTTTTCCTCTTGAGGGCGACCGGCATGGCGCACATAGGCACAAAGAATGTCGCTGCCTCGCTGTTCTTTAAAGATTGCCAGTGCTTCAGCCAGCAATGCACGGCGTTTTTTTCCGGCTGGGTTATACATAGCCACGGGGAGGGCTGACTGTGCTACTGCTTGGATATTTTGGCGAACTTCTTGGCTTGGTACCAGCAAGTCCGAAAGGCTAATTAATGAAAAACCGTTTTGTAAGGGAGCGCCGAGGGCGGCGGCGGCAATGTTCGCTGCGGTGATGCCGGGCAAGACTTTAATGATTACATCCTTAAATTCTTCGGTGCGAGCTTTAAGCTCAAAGAGTAAGCCGGCCATGGCCAATATCCCCGGATCACCGGAACAGACCATGCATACAGTTTTGCCCTTGGCTGCTTCCCTAAGGGTGTCGGTGCAGCGTTGCACTTCGCCCGTCATGCCATTTTGGATGATGGGCTTGCCCACAATGCGATCTCGTATGTAATCCACATATTTATTGTACCCTGCAACAACGTCGCATTGACGAAGAGCGGCATCTACTTCCGGCGTAATTTGCTGGGTGTCGCCAGAGCCAAGACCCACCACCATGACCATTTTACTCTTTTTACATTTGCTGTAACCGTGCCCCATTTTGGCAACAGCCAAGGTCATGGCATCAAAGGATGTTTTTTGCACAAAAAGGCTGGGCTTTGCCGTGTTGCCATGGCCGGCGCTGAGCAGGGCGGCGGCTTCGCATACGGAGGGCGTGCCTATTTTTTCTTGTACGGCGTTAGAAGGATTGGGCACCGGAATTACGCTGAGTGTTGTGGCGGCGTGAAATTCCACCGGAATGTTCCATTTTTCGCTCAAGCGAAGTATGGCTTTTTCTTCGGATTTCACATCACAAGTGGCAAAGCAGGCTATATTTTTCGGGCTGAGTTGAGTTTTTTGTAAAAATTCTTGCATGTTGGCTTCAAATATGTCTACATCCATGTTTTTGCGACAACCCATGCCGAGCACAAAGGTTTGTGCGCAGATTTTAAGACAGGTGACATCTTCCTTATTTTTAACAGGTAAGCTTTGAAAATCGCAGTCTTTTTCTGTGTTCCAGAACACAGCATATTTTGTGTCAATATCTTCGATTTTTTCCACAAAATGCACATGGGCAAGTTCTGCATAATGAGCATCATAAAGCGAGCGTGACCCACAAAAAGCTATGTCATTTTGGTGCAGTAATGCCATATTTAATGGTTTTATGGCGTCAATATTCAAAATGCGAGCTTTATGCCTTGCGGCTAATTCATCAAAGGCAAGCATGTTTTGCCCGTCGGTGGCTGTGCTGATGACTGCTTGCCCGCCGGTGATGCGAGCAATGCGCCGACTTAAGCGATTGGCACCGCCCAAATGACCGGAAGTTAGGCTGATGCAATGAGCCCCGCTTTCGGGACAGGCAATCACGGCCGGGTCAATGCTCTTGTGTTGTAAGAGCGGAGCCACCTTACGCACAGCAATGCCTGTAGCACCCACGAAAATATGTGCTGCAAAATTATGCCATTGATTACTGAGGTTTGAGTCAAAATCTTGCGAAGTAATGTACTGTATATTCTTATGAACAGCTGTTTTGGCGTCAGCATGGGCATAGGTTGTATAAATCTTTGTGGGTAGCCCAAGACCTGCGGCGATTTCCTCTGCTCGTGCTAGGCCTTTTTCGGTAAAGGCGTATAAAGCGCAGGCGCCTTCAAATTGTTCGTTGGCAAGGGCGTTTCGATAGCCGTGGGAAAATGATTTGTCATAGAGCAGAGAGGCTGTATCTTGTTGCCTTAAGGCCTCGCCCACAAGGATGAGCGCTTGACGGCCGATGCCGGCTTCTTCGCATTTTTGTGCCAGTTCAGCCACGGTGGAACGAATAATGCATTCATCAGGCCATGAAACACGGTACACCAAGGCGGCAGGGGTTTGCGGCTTTACGTCGCCTTCTTGAATAAGTGATTGCATAAGCTCATGAATTTTACCTGTGCTGAGGAAAAAGACGAGCGTTGCGCCTGTTTTGGCAAAGGTTGTTGCTTTTTCATTTTTCGGCATGGGGGTGCGCCCGGGGGTACGGGTCAGCACCACGCTTTGACTCACATCGGGGCAGGTAAGTTCTGTGCCAAGGGCAGCGGCGGCGGCAAAAACGGAGCTTACGCCGGGTACAATATGCGCGTGTACGCCATGAATGGCAAGTCCTTTAATTTGTTCGTTAATGGCGCCGTACATGGCAGGATCGCCCGTATGCAAGCGCACCACATTTTTGCCGGCCTTAGAGGCTTTGACCATAACCTGCACTTGTTCTTCTAAATTCATACTGGCTGTGTCGAAATGTTCACTGTCTTCCGGGCAAGCCTGCAGATGTACGGTATTTACCAGCGATCCGGCATAAAGTACAATGTGAGCAGTTTGCAAGAAGTGCAATCCTCGCACGGTGATAAGGTCAGCGGCGCCTGGGCCGGCGCCTACAAAGGTGACCGTGGGTTGTTCTTGTGTGGTGATGTTTGGTGTTGTCATGGTGTTACTCTATGTTGTTTTTATTTGAAAAAGTGAAAATGTAAATGGTGTTCTGATTTTTTAAAGTGTGATATCTACCGGCAATTTTTTCTTCGTGTGCCATTTGTATGCTGGACAGAGCAATTCTTTGCGCCGGTGCACATTGTGCTATGGCGTGAAAACTTTCTAAGGTCACGGCACTGACCACCAAAAGCCCTTCGGGGTTAAGGCTGTCAAGGCTTAATTTAATAAGCTGTGCAATGTCAGCTCCGCCGCCGCCGATGAAAATTCTGTCGGGTTGCAATAATTTTACTGCAGATTCTTTATTTGCTTGCGCAGTGTTCTGTAATAAATCCAAAGCATTACCATGGTGTAAATGATAGTTGACAACTCCCATGCTTTTTTGATTGGCGTGCATATGTGCAAGTCGCTTTTCGTTTTTTTCCACAGCAAATACCTTAAGATGCGGACATAGTGCGGCGGCTTCCAAGCCCACTGAACCACTGCCGGCGCCCAAATCCCATAGCACTCCCCACTTCGGCAAGCGCAGACGGGCTAAGATGACAGCTCGCACATCGGAAGCGGTAATCAGATTATCTTCTCGCTCATAATTGTCTTCGGGCAAGCCCAAGGCTAAAATGGGAGCAGTATTTGCCGCTAACGCTGATGGAATAAGGAAGTCTTGAGGGAGTTTGTCTTGTATATAATGATAATGACTTGGCGGCAAAGTAAGCAATATTGACGTGGGATGACATGCGGTATTTGCCAACGCTTCCAGTGTATTGATGCGAATATTTTCATCTTCAGTGCCAAGACGTTCAGCCAATACAGCCAAATTATTTTTTGCAGAGGGCATAAAATCTATAATGGCCTTGGCAATGCTTGAGGCCGGAAAATTTGTTCCCCCATAGGTTACGGAAAAAGGCTCATTGGCAATGCGCCGCACAGGAATGTGCGCTTGTGCGTGTACGGAAAAAAGAGCTACATCGCTCCACGGCAGGGCGAGCTTATGAAAAAGGACTTGAAATGCGGTGACATGCGGATGAAAAGTTATGGCCTCACACTCTCGCAAACTGAGTAAGGTTGCGCCCATACCATTATAGAGGGCATCACCGGAAGCCAAGACGACTATCTGCTCTCCTTTACGACATAGAGCCAAGGCGTGACGGGCATTTTCTCTAGCTTTGGCGGCAATAATGTGTACTTGTTGCTTGCTGGGGTCAAAATGCTGTGCATATAACGAAAGTAGTGCTTTAGATGCAAAAATATGATCGACATGACTAATGTATTGTAGGATATTATCATCAAGCGTTGCTGCAATACCGCAAGAAATAACATGAATATGTCCTGTATGTGTTAATTTGTGCATTGCTTCTCCCGGTGCAAGAAGTAATTTTGCCCAATCTGTTTTTCTGTTTCTGGCGTTCTGTTGTCAGCCTTCATTATACTAGGTGACGGCGCTTGCAACTTAACGAGTTCTGCCTCAGAAGGATGCTTTGTGTTTGTAACAGTAAGGCTTTTTTCAAATAGAAATTCCCCTTGGAAATCAAAAAGAATGATGCGTAAGTGAATGGAAATGCAGGTAAACTTAGCCAATTGCACCAAGGCTTGTTCTGCCAGTTGGTGTAAAATATCAAGACGAGCGTTTTCGGGTATGGAGAGTAAGGCTTCTCGGATGGTGACGCTGTTTTCAAGGGCGGCATGAAGCTGCTGAGCCTTTGGTAAATGGTTTTGCACGGCAGCGCATAAAATACTCATATCTTGCTGCACTTTATGTGCATGGGTATTTTCAAAACCGGCGGCATATTTGCAAAGTTTGCCCGGCATACAGGCGATGACAATTTCTTGCATGGCAAAGGCGCAAGCCTCTCGTATACTGACGGCGATGAAATCCGCAATACAAGTGAAGGCTGAGGGCGGCAATGACGGGAGGTATTTTTGCGCGCCTTTTTTTGTGCGCCCGCCGGTGCAAAAAACCATGCTGGTTCCGCCTTCTTGATGATGCGAGCGCACACAAATATGTATGGTGGCCACATAGGCATCATGGCTGAAGGGGCGTACAAGCCCTGTACTGCCTAAAATAGAAATGCCCCCTTCGATGCCTAAGTGTGCGTTAAGGCTGTGCTTTGCTCTTTTTAAGCCATCGGGCACGCCAAAGCAAAAAAGCCATGTTCCGCTCTCCATTCCATTTTTAAGCAGATTTCGTATAAGCATTTCTCGTGGACCGGTGTTTATGGCCCATTTTCCTTGGTCACAATCAAGCCCAAGCCTAGTGCATATTCCAACTCCCTCAAGAGCGTGAACAATGAGCGTTGCTGCGCCCACCTGTAAAATATAGTCTTTGGCGGTGGCTTCGTGTAATTTTGCTGAGCGTAAACTGCCGTAAAAAATAGCTCTGTGCGTACAATCAGGGTCATCGCCGCCGTCTTTTTGCACTGTCGGCATGTTGTTAATTTTTTCAGCTAGTAAGGGAATGTGGCGCATTCGCCCGTCCAAAAATTCCAGCGGTATTGACGTTTGTGGGGAGCTGTGAGCGGTGGCGGACTTTTGTTCAAGCCAAGAAGCCAGTGCCACAGCGCACATGCTGGCGCCGGTGGAAAATCCCCAGCGCAAGACTTTTGTTTTTTGTGTGTCCTTGGTCATGTTCTTTATAAAAACAATTAAAATACAGGTGAGTTATCGGTAAAATGTTCCATGATGGCATGTAGAGTAGTCACCGCCAAGGCAGAACCGCCACGCCGCCCTTGCAAAATAATTTGCGGTACGGGACAAGTGCTTAAAAGCGCTTTTGATTCCACTACATTAACAAAACCCACCGGCATACCTATAACTAGGGCCGGGCGGACATTTTCTTCTAAAATATAGCGAGCTATGCGAGCTAAAGCCAAGGGAGCGTTACCAATAAGCACAATGCCGCCGTCCAAGATAGGGCGGGCTTTTTCGGCGCTGCACAAAGCACGAGTGGTGCCCAATTTTTTTGCTTCGGCAATAATATCGGCATCAGCTATATAGCAATGCATGTCATCCTTGCTGTAGGCAGGGTTAACCACTTGCAGACGTGCCAAGGATAGCCCGGATTTAATCATATTAGAATCACAAAAAATGGGAGCTTTATTCAGAAGGGCAGCCTTCGCAGAGGCAATGGCTTCATGTCGAAACGAGAGGTGCTGCACAATACCCATGTCCGCAGTGGTGTGGATGAGGCGACGAGCCACACGCCACTGGTCTTCTGGTAAGTTTTTGGGCATGTCCTTGTGCAGCTTACTTTCTTCTTCGATGATGCGAAAGCTCTCCGCTTCAATTTCTGACGCACTTAAATTCCAACGAATTTTCATAATAATTCCTACAGGTTTTGAATGTAAAACACGGTACCGCAAACACCAAGTAAGGCCACAATAATGCGTGCAAATTGCATACTAAAGACCACTGCACATGCTATTTTTGCCGGAAAAATTGCTAAACTTGTGGCTAGGTTGCGGCGCAAACTGCGAATGGGATTACCCACGGCACTGGCCACCAACATGGCAAGTAGTATTTGCGCATTGTTAATAAGGCCTTCACTGCGTAAATTAGCCGCCACAGCAGAAGATTGAATAAGTCCGCCTATTTGCGTTGCCACTATGGAAATGGCTTCAATGGGAAAAAATTTATGTATATTTGCCGGTACCAGCTCATTCCAAAAGTCAAAAGCACCGATTTTTAAAAGCCATTCAATGCCAAGCATGAGTGGTACGGTGATGCAGATAAGGCGAAATAGCAGACTGAAAGCACGCACAATAGATTTTTTTAAGGTATCATTCCAAGACGTTATCTTGAATTGCAGGTATTCCTCAGGCGCTTCGTGCGCATAATTTGGTTGATGGTCAACTCTCCATCTGTTCCAGATAAATACTGCTAAAATAACCAATAATCCGCCGGAAAACTGTATAGAGAAAAATAAAATCCCCGGTAGCCCAATGGTCGCTATTACAGGAATCATCACCCTCAAAGAGTGAGAAACATAGGACACATAACTATTAGCCATACCGCCGGCAATGAGGGCTGAAGTGCGTATATTGCCCTCGGTGTGGCTGGTGATTAGCATGGTATTGGCTGCTGCTGATGACACCAAGGCAGTGGGCATAGCAAGACCCACAACATTGGGAAGGCGGGCTAAACGTGTCAATTTACCCATAAATTTAGCTAAAAAGCGATGCCAGCTACGCAATTCTATGATTGCGCCAATGAAGGCGGCTATGCCTACAATGGTGAAAAGCCGAGTAAATGACTGTAATTTTATGATAAGCCTTTGAAAAGACGTATTCTTTTCGTTTTTTATCTGAGTCTTCCCTAAGTTTTGATTGGCAGAGTCGGTTTTTTCTTGTGCTATAGGCTTTTCTGCCTTTGGCGACGTTTGTTTTTGCTCTGTGTTCATTTGTTGAGCTTGTTTTTGCACTGAAGATTTCCGCACGCTTTCCGGCATATTCAGCATGAGGTAGGTTGAAAATACCAAGGCTAAAATAAACCAGAAGAGGTGTACAGGTTTTCTCCAGGGCGGCAGTTTTGAATGACGTCCACCCTTCATTTTTTCTTTACCATCATAAGCGAATAATAGATGTCTTCGCGCTGTTCAATATCATTTAAATCCTTGAGAATAATTTCATTTTCCATGCCAAGGCACTCACCGTAAGTGACCTCTATATTTTCTTCATTTCTAAGGCGTTCAATGAGGGCCGGGCGGCTGCGATAAGTTTTGAGCAAAATAGTCGTGGAGTTTTCCGGAAAGGTCAGATCTTGCGCACTTTCTGATTTAAATGAAGGTATTATACGCAGCATTTCTTTATTTTCTACCAAAATTTCGGCGGATTTTGCTGCCAAGGTTGCAAAAGAGGTAACACCGGGCACCACCTCCACTTGTATTTCTGGTAGTGCTTCTCTTATAATTTCCAGAACATAGCCAAAGGTGCTGTACGTCAATGCATCGCCAAGCGTAGCAAAGGCACAATCCTTGCCTTGCTGTAGGTATTCTATGATTTCATGGGCATTTTCTTGAACTTTTGCAGCTCGAACAGCATTATCTCTTGACATACTGAACGTTTGCAAGCGCACCGCGCCTCTTGGCTTGACGGAATTGACCACCTCAAGCGAAATACTGCTGCTGGTATTTTTTGAAATGACTGTAAAAATTACGTCAGTGCTTTGAATAACTTCTATGGCCCGTAGAGTTAAATATTTTGGGTCACCTGAGCCTATGCTTACGCCATATAATTTGCCGAGTTTCATTTTTTTCCCTTATTGTGAAGATTACTTGCAATTTCATTCATGCCGTGGCTATTTTATAAAATTGCAAGCAATAAAGTACGTTAGTCTAAGATTAATCAGCCTTAACTAGTCGACGCTGAAAAACGCATTTTCATGCATTTTTCAGAAAGGCACG
>CAYJJP010000030.1:0-8936 GCA_964370525.1 uncultured Desulfovibrionaceae bacterium
TGAGCAAAGAACATTCCTTTGTAGGAGTAATCAGTAACTGTATCTTGAACATACTGTGTTTCGTTGCGTGCCGGTTTTTCAATAGTTTTTTCAACTGTTTTTCCGCCGCGATGTCTTTCTTTAATGGTGATAGTTTCCGCCGGAGTATGCACATTTACAGCGCGAGTGACGAGTCTTTGTCCAACTTCAGATCTTCCCCAAAGCACCAAACATGCGCCAACTGTTTTGCCTTGACTACGAGCTGAGGAATCGTCTTCATATGCCGGCCCTGTCCAATGGGCTTCGCCAATGAGTACATAACCTTTTCTTTCCATAGCTTCGACGATATCTTCGTCGGATCCACGTGGGAATCTTTCCACTCGAGGGTCGCCGGTGCAGCGTACGACATTTGTGTCAGTGGGAGCCATGACAGGGGTGTAATGTTCTCTAAATCCTCCCTCGGTGCAGGCGGTAAGCAATGAGCAAAGCATAAGGCTTAATAATGCTTTTTTGTACATAATGTTCTCCTTTTTAAATATGCATTAAATTTGTTAATTAAAGCAGTTTTTTTGTTAAGTCAATTTTAATAAAGAAAAATTTATTGATTTGCATAATCAATTTTTTTGAGTACTAATCCTGTTAAAAGTTTAACACCACGCAAAATCGCCGGTTCGTCAAAATTGAAAGCTTCGGTGTGATGCCCTCTATTTGCTTGTCCCCACTCGATGCCGAGCTGGATAAATGTGCCTTGGCCTCCTTTTTTTTGCACTTCTTGTAAAAGCCAAGTAAAGTCTTCCGATGCCCAAAATTTATCGTTTAATAATATTTTAGTAAAATTTAAAAAGTTTTTTGCGTAGGCTTTCACTTCTTCGGCAAGACTTTCATCGGAATATCCGTCGATGCATTGTCCTATAATTTGGAATGTATGTGTGCAGTTCCACATAAGAGCACTTGCCTTGCAGATGCGTCTTGCTTCTTCAGTCATGTAGCTGTTGATATGTTCTGTAAGTCCGCGCGTTTCTCCGCAAATAGATGCATACGCCGGAACGACATTTGGCGCACCAAAGCAATGTAATTCACCTACATTGACACGGCTTTGACCGTCCCCATGCCGTGAAATACCATGCAGTGACTGAACTGCCGAACTTGCTGCCAAAAGTGCACTACGTCCTTCTTGTGGGGATAGACCGGAGTGCGCCGCCTTGCCTTCATAGAAAGCTTTAAAGGTAGTATTGGCCAAAAAATGCGATGTACCACAAATGAGGGTGTCCGGTGTTTTGGCTTGAATACCAAGGTGTATACCGAAAAGGGTTGTTACATTTTCCATGACACCGGCTGAAAGCATTGCTTTTGCCCCTTGTGCTATTTCTTCAGCCGGCTGAAAAATGAGACGGACGATATATTGTGTTTCTTGCAGCGTTTTACGGAGTGAGTGCAACACTAAAGCAACGCCAATGCCAATGCCAATATGGCCGTCGTGACCGCAAGCGTGCATAATTCCGGTGTTTTGTGATTCGAATCCTGATTTCAGCGGGATGTGCGATTGACAGGTGCTTTCGTGAACTTCGTTGGCATCTATATCAAAGCGCAAGGCAATAACCGGAGCTGTTGGTGGCTTTTTGCTTCCAAAGTGCATGTCTAACCAAAGCCCAGTAAGGCCATCGCCCATGGCATCAATATGTTTAGGGTTGCCCCCTTGGATTATGGCTCTGGCTTTTTCGCGTGCGCATGTTTGTTCATTGGGTGGCGTCAAGCGACTTTTTGCATCTATGGCCGCACTGCCCATAATAATGCTGTAATGTGCTTCTTGGCCAAGTTCTTTTTGCAAATCTTCAAAAAATGCTATGACTTTACTGGTTGTTCTATATTCTGTCCAGCCAAGTTCGGGATAGCGGTGTATGTCGCGCCTAATAGCCACAATTTTTTGATAAAAAGAAGTACATATTTCTGAAATTGTATTCATATGGTCTCCGCTATAAATATGGTGAAAAAAGCCAGCAAAAGGCATGAAGTAGACGTTTTGGTAGGCTTTGTTGCTGTGCATTAGTAATTGTATATTGATAACTTTCAGCTTTTCTTGCGTCAAAAAAATTGAGCATTTGTCTGGTCAGCGACAGATCAAAACACTCTACATTTAATTCAAAATTTAAACGCAATGAACGAGAGTCAAAGTTTGCAGAGCCTAGCTGAACATAATAATTATCTATAATAAACAACTTGCTATGGGCAAAAGGTGGCTCTTGGTAGTATATTTTAACGCCAGCTTCAAGTAATTGCGGTAAAAGATGAAATGTTGCTAAATGTACTGGAAATATATTGTTTTTTTGAGGCAATATAATGTCTACCTTTATTCCTCGTAAGGCTGCTGACTTGAGTGCGCCCATGACTTCGTGTGAGGGCAAAAAATATGGTGTCATGATACGCACATGTTCTTTTGCAGCACCAATTGCGCTAAAGAGAACATCATGCAAGGGGTCTGTTCCGGTACCGGGGCCATCTAAGACAATGCGGCAAAGAATATCACCACACATTTCTTCTTCGGGATAAGATTTTACAGCATAATCTTGGGTGCAAAAACCCCAGTCGAGCAAAAAGGCATCACGAAGCTGGCTGACAATGGGGCCTGAGCATAAAAAATGTATATCTTGCACTGCATAACTTTCGTGAGATTGCTTGAAGTAGTCTGCTATATTCATACCACCGGTGAATCCACGATCGTCTGCTACCAGAATCTTACGATGATTACGTAAATTTATGAAAATATTGAGCGGAAATAAGCGTAATGGCAAAAATTCAGTGACTTTTACCTTGGTTCCCAATAAGGCACGCCAAGGCTTTGACCATGAGTACAATTTTCCAAGCCCATCAACTAATAGTCGAACATCTACGCCACGTTCAGCAGCGTTTTGCAGTGCGGTAACAAAACTTTGTCCTACTTCGCCGCCGTTAAAGATATAAGTGGTGAGATATACATAATCTTCTGCTTCATCTATGGCGCTAAGCATGGCAGCGTAGGCAGCATCTCCATAATACAAGGGAAATATGGCATTGCCACCGGAGAGTGGTTGACCGGTGAGCTTTTGTCCAATAGAGCTCATGCGTACAAAACTTAGTGGTAAGTGTTTGGATTTTATAGCGCTAAAAGGGTTTTGATGTGCTGAATCTTTTGTAAGATAGCTTGGGTTAGCACCAGCATTTAGCTGTGCCTTACGCATAAGCTTTGCTGCTCGGCTTTCAGCTCGGCCGATTCCGAAAAGAGCGTACAAAAGCAACCCAATCCATGGTAAAAAAATGAGTGCAACAATCCAAGCAAGTGCGGATCTTGGGTTTGTTTTCTGAAGCAACACGCGACAAGCGGCTATGCCCGAAAGGACATAGGCAACGGTTAAAGGGCCAATATCCAAAAAGGTAAGCCAATTCAATCCCATGCCGTTATCACTATGTTAGAAGTTAATGTGTTGTAGTCGTTACATAGCGTTTATGCTCTTGCAAATGCTTTGCCAAAACATAAACGCTAAGTAATTCAATTTTTTTCTAGATCTCGCGGTTTATCGTTTTCTACAGGTTTATGATTTTAACGCAGCTCTATTGCGTTGAACATTGTTATCAAGTTCTGGCAAAAGATCGCCAAGTGCTACAAGATCCCTCGCCCGTGCTGCTGATTCAACAGTGCGAGCAAGCCGAGCCAGGGTGCGTAAACCAAATGCGTCAGCACTTTGTGCCATTTTGTGTGCTGATTCTTCTACGCCTTCGGCATTACCGGCTACATAGAACGAGTTTGCATCAAAAAGCCATGTGTCCAAGTCTACCAGAAGTTTTTCAATGGGTGATAGAGCATGATTTTTCGTCCCATTTTTGTTCATTTCTATGTTGGCTTTGTGTGTTTTATGACTTATGTCTTGAGACATAGGACTTGGTTCACCTACAGCACTGATATTTAAGATTTTTGATGTTGCATATAGTTGTTTTTCAACTCTTTCGGGTTGATGTTCCTGTTCTTGCTGCAATGGTTTTGGGTGCAATGAGCTTGACGAATCTAAATAAGAGCGTAAATGACGCAATTCTTCACGGCCTCGTAGTTCTGCATCGTCTATGACGCGTGTTGGAGTGTTCGGTTGTTCCAGCGTACTATCGCTATTACTCGTAAGCGGCTTCGGCAATTTCTTTGGCGAAACTTTGCTCGTGATGCTCATTTTTTTCTTTTCGACTGTCGGTTGTTCAGCGTTATTTTTTTGAATGTTATTTTTAACTGCTACATTGAGTTTTGCCGAAACTGTTTTTTGCTCTGCTTTTTGCTCTGCTTTTTGCTCTGCTTTTACAGTAGGCTTAGGCGTAATGGGCATTGGCTCACCAACCCACTCAATACTATCGTTAGCTGCGTGTGTTACCTGTTGAATATCATGTTTATCTGTTAAGGTTATAGGCGTAGCTTCGCTTTCTTTCTTGGATGCATTACCTTTTTTGGGCATAAGCAAGCGTGTAATTTTGTTTGTAATTTTGTTTCCACTTGTTTTCTTAGTCTCTGATACGTCCTTTCCACTATTGCTTTTTTCATTTGCAGAGGTCTTTTTATCTTCTGCAAAGGCCAAGTTGGATAGAGTCTCAGTTTTATCGTCGGTGCTTATATGGGCATCAACTTTTGTATCTACTGTGTCTATAGGCTCTTGCGCCAGTTGAGGTTCTGCCTTTCTCTTAGGCTTTAAAATTTTAACAATTTTTCCGGCAATAGTTTTTTCTTCTTTCTTTTCTGTATCTTTTTGTGTTTCAACTGTTTCAACTATTGTTGTGGTTTCAGTGGCTTTAACAATTTTTATTGCTTCGTTTGATTTAGCATGTTCAGACGTTGTGTTAATTTGCTCTGAAGCATTTGCATTAGACATATTCAATTTTTTAACAGTTTTAATTTTAAGCGACTGTTTTTCATTGATATTTGCTATTTGCTTTTCATCTTCTGAAAGATGAAGAGTTAAAACGTCCTTGGACTCAGAAATGCCAATGCTTGCTTTCGCTGTGTTGCCTTTAGTTGCTTTTTTAGACAGTTGTATATGTGGCATTGTCTGTTTTGTGTTGTTTGCGATAAGATCAAGTGCAGCTTCTTTTATTTGTGAATCCTTTGAGGCCACCAAGGGTTTTTTTGTAGAGATACGCATTTTGGGCTTATCAGCTACTTTTTCCTCATGTTGTTGGACTTCTGGTTCAGGTTTCCTCTTCTTGTTGGTAAGGCGTCGTGTTGGCTTTGTTTGCTTAATCTTAAGCGTTTTTGCAGCATCCTTTTGAGAAATCTCATTTTTAGTAGCATTTTGAATGTTTTGTGCTTGCTCGGTAGCTCCCATGTCTACAAGTGAAGTTAGATAAGCAGCATTGCTTTTGTCTTTGGAAGGTGACGGCCTTGAATAGCCTTCAATGTCGCTGTCAATATTTTGAGTATATGACGAAAATAAAGATTCCTCTGCGGCGAATGGATCTGGCGCACCGTAATCTTCATCATCTCGTTGATTATTTAGCGCAACTTCTTGTTCGTCATTAAAGGAAGGCATAAAAATTGCGTTGCTAATCGAATTTTGCGAAAGATTTCTTGAAAATTTAGAAGGCTGGCGGCTTTCATTTTCAACAGATTGCTTAGGCTCGTCTTTTTCAAAATCAGAGTCGCTTTCTTGCAAGTCCTGTTTGTCAATATCCTTAACATTGTCGTGGATTTCATCTGACTGCGTAAAGTTTTCTTGCTGAGAAATTGGACCTATTTCTATGTTTGGCATTGCTGATTTAGTTTCTGTCTTGGCTTTTTGATCTTTAGTTCCTGCTTTTGCCATTTCTAAAATAGGGATACCAGTGTCAATGATTTCATCAGCTTGTTCCTGTTGAATGTCGTCTTGCTTATTCTGCACATTTTGTTCGACTTCATCATCATTATCATAGGAGTTATTGTTATCTTCTTCAGCGGGCAAATTACTGTGATTGGCAGGTTGTGTTCCATCGCCATGTCGCAAAAAAATGTCCTCAACTGCTTCACAAAGTTGTTTACGCGTAACCGGCATAACAAACAAGTAGCTAAAGCCCATATCTAAAAGAGGCTTTTCTAATTCTGCATCCATATATATGGCCATACAAATCGGAAAGTCTTCGTTTCTGGCGGCACTTATTTGATCAAAGCCATTCATAACACCATAAACGTGACCAAGAGGCATTCTTGCGTCAAATATTATGAGTGATGCAGAATACATATCAAACATTTCCAGCGCTTCTTCTGCGCTACGAGCTTCAAGCACAGAAGGCATTTTTTCGAGGAAAAATCCCCACATTTGCCTTTCTTCCACATTGTCTGAAACTAAGATGATGGGCAAAGGCTTATTTTCAGGTTCTACATATTGCTCTCTTCGAGCACAAACTTCATAGTGCACAGTAAAAGAAATAGATGCTCCAAGAGCATTACTTTCTAGGCCTAAAAAACCGTGATAGGAAGCGGATAGCTCCCATGCGCGAGCCAAAGCGGTAACACTTCGGTCATATGGAGGTTTTCCTGTGCCAGAGTCAGTAATAGTAAAAAGCAAATTTCCCGGTTTGACGCTTTCAGGTACTCGGCGAACGTTAAGATGCACAGCTCCGCGATGTGTTGAGCGTATGGCACTTTCTAGGAGTAAGCGTAGTACAAAAAGTAATTGCAACGCATCCCCCTTGTAGCAAGAGGCAAGATCCGGTTGCATAAACCATGACAGAGCAATGTTTTTCTTATCAGCAGCTTGGGAAACTGAATCATGTGCTTGTCTTAAAATGCTTTGCAAGTCAAACACATGTTCTTCGGTTCCACCAAGAGATTGTATTGGTCTGTGATTTTTCGAAAAACTATTGACAGTGCTACAAATTTCACGCGTGGTGCTGACGATAGAAACGGCATTTTCCCGTGCATCGGTAGGTAAGGCACAAGACTCAAGAGCTACTACTTCGCGTAAAAGCTGTTCGATAGACCATCGCAATTGTTCTTCTAGGTCTTGTATGGCTTTATTGATGCTTTCACCGTCTGCGGTTGTCTCTGAGTCGTTTTCGCCAATGCTTTGTGCTCCGCCGGCAGGAACCAAGCGTAAGTTTGGATCTTGTTCCAAAAGATCTTCAATGGTTTCTTCTGCTGTGACGTATTCGTTTTTCTGTTTTTCAAGAATTTCTTGTTTCATGCTGGTTGTTCCGGCAAGAACCAATGCGCCAAGCGCTAGACCACAAAGTGGCAAGGATGCGAGCATGCTCGTGGGAATTATTGCCATGCTAGCAAAATGAGCCGGCTCATAAAGCCCAAGGATCGAAACAGCAAGACTAATCGGTGGTATGATACAAGCTACAAAATACCGCTTGGCGCCGCCAATACCGCTAATCCAAGCACCTAATGCCGTAGGTACAAAAAGAAGCATGAGTACGGGCCAAAGGTCAAGGTAGCGCAATGTCCATGCAAAACCGGGTAAGAGGGGCAAGAGTGCAAGCCCTATGCCTATGAGAGTCAAGAGCGTAAATTGTAGGGTAAAGCTGCGCACTGCTTGTGCATTTTTTAATATATGCCGTCCCATGTGTGCAAACAATATCAGCGCAACGCCCGGTGCCATAGCCTGGAGCATATTGGCCATGGGCACATAGCTTAATCCTTTAATGGGGACTCCATAAAATGCATAAAATAAATTCACAGCAGTGTATAAAGCAGCCCAATAGCGCCATTGTCCTTTTTCTGTGAAACCACGCAAAAGGCATAATAGCATAACGACAAAAAGAGCTACGATGGCAGCAGGTTTTGCAAAAAGCTCATAGGCAGTTGCCATATTATGCGGTGTGCGCAGATAGGGAGCAAACCAAATTCCCGGCATGCCCTCAAGGCGGACATAGACTGTATTTGTGCTTTCACCCATAAAAGGAAGCAAGAAAACGCTTCCTTGGCTAGGGTCTTGCATAACCCATTGTATTTCTTCTGTACTGTGATTTTTTTCCAGTGAGTAAAGCTTTGGCTTACTGCCAACACCTTGCCCCAAGTCTAAAAGTAAGGCATGTGCAGGATTTGATATATCTAAATTTTGTGGCTCAAGTTTAAATTTTAACCACAACGCACCCTGAGCTTTTGTGAAGTTCTTGGGATCAAAGGGGACAAATTTCCCTTGCATATCTAATGCTTGTATTTGCGCTATGTCCATTGTACTTGTGTCATCAAGCATTGCTTCCATGTACTTGAGCAACGGTAAAGATCCTGCTTCAAGCTTTGTGGGAACAGGTGTTTGAGCAAGCGCACTTTCTGTGTGCAATGGGGATAATAGTAGGATAAAAAAAGCAAACAATACCCACAGACAAGGTGCCCACAGGCCCAAACGTGCGTGTTGCCGTAGTGATGTTTTTTGCATCTCGCCCTCCAATACGACTACAAGTTATATGATATGCTAAAAAAAAGTGACATATGCGTTAATTAACGAATAAGCTAAGCTTTTCCTATAATATAATAAAAATGTACGTGTTCTACAAGTTTTGAACTATGTCTTTCAGTGCTGTTCCATCTATGGTTTTAGCTTCCGGATTAATACGCAAGAGCTCTTTCCATTTTTGGAGCGCTTCATCTGAGCGATTTAAATCAAAGTGTAAAACAATTCCGGCGTTTAAAAGGGCATTCTCGTTATTTGGTTCAATCTGTAACGCCAAAGCATAACTTGCCAGTGCAAGGTCATATTTTTTTAATTTCCGAAACATATTCCCGCGATCGTTAATCACAGCCACGTTTTTCGGTGTAATTTCCAAAGCTCTCGTATAGGCATCAATCGCTTCTTTTGGCATTTCTTTT
The DNA here is from genome assembly GCA_964370525.1 of uncultured Desulfovibrionaceae bacterium. Taxonomy (GTDB): domain Bacteria; phylum Desulfobacterota; class Desulfovibrionia; order Desulfovibrionales; family Desulfovibrionaceae; genus CAYJAD01. The sequence continues at coordinate 8,777 of CAYJJP010000030.1, forward strand.
GAGTAGTACTCGTTGCCAAGCTCTATCCATGCTTCGGGGCTTTGAACATTCTTTTGAATTTTTTCTTTAAGAGTTGTTGTAACAGTACCTTGTACCGGCGGTTCATTCTCTATGCCGGTGTTTTCTGTTTCATCATTATTTTTAATTACAGGCTGCTGTG
>CAYJJP010000030.1:9036-14645 GCA_964370525.1 uncultured Desulfovibrionaceae bacterium
CTAGGAGTCGCTTGAATTTTTTTCAATTAATCTTCAAGTGCTGTTTTTATTTCTTTGGGTAAGTCAGGTGCTTTAAGAGCTTCAAGTAAATGTACTTTGCCTTTTTCTGTGTCATTCAAAAAATGAATATAAAGCATTGTAAGGTTGTAGCGTGCAACCGGGTCGTTGGTCATGCTTACAACTTTTTCCAGCGCTTGAGCAGACTCTTGATTTTTTTCTAAATTATGTAAAGCCATTCCCAATAAAGAATAAGGATGAGCCTTGCTATTGTCAATGGCTATGGCACGTTGTAAAAATGATTCGGCTGCTTCCCATTGCTGTGACTGAATCAACAGGTCTGCGGTGTGCACAAGAGTTGAATAATTATTGGGGTCACTTTTCAATTCCTCCATGTGTCGGCCAATCTCAGCAGCCAATTCGTCTGCTTTGTTTTGGCTTGTATTATTTGATGTTGCATTGTGTACAAAAAGTTCATTATTTCCCATGCGTGCTACAAAGGATGAAATTAGCATTATGCCAATGCCAAGGGTTACTAAGCTAAGAATTATTTTGCGCGAGGCGCTAAGATCAAACATTATCCATGCTCTCCTTTTGTTGCAGGCGTTTTTCTAAAGCGCATTGCGTTTTTGCGATAAAAAATACATATGCTAAAATTCCACTCCATATTACAGCGTTAGCAACTAAAACCCAATGTATTTCTGTCATGTTTACTCCAATAATTTATGAAATTTCGTCGTGTCTTTGCAGAAAAATTTCAGTTAATTTATCTTCATGCTCCAATTGCTTTTTGCGTAACAACAACAATGTCGCAAAAACAAAGCCGAAAGCTGCAAGACATACAAAAACTGTTATCTTCATGTCTGTATCAAGTCCACCGCCTTCAGAAGCAAAAACAGCCGGATGGATGGAACGCCAAAGCCTGGCAGACAAGAAAACAAGCGGCACATCAATAAAGGCGATAATACCAAGCACCGCACGAATATTAGCATTTCTTTCCCGTGGCATGTCCAAACCACGAAGTATCAGATATCCGGCATACACAAACCACATAACAAGAGCCGTGCTGAGGCGAGGATCCCAAGTCCACCAAACGCCCCAAGAATGCCTTCCCCAAATGGATCCGGAGATAATTGTCAAGCCCGCAAAAACCACTCCGATTTCGGCGGCTGCTTTGGCCAAATTATCCCACGCTGTTTTTCGGCTTTTGAGGTAGGCAATGGATGCCACAAACACCACAAAAAAACTCATCAATGCCCACCAAGCCAGCGGCAGGTGGATATAGAAAATTTTTTGCACAAGACCCATATGTTGTTCGACAGGGGCAAACTCGAAAATAAACCACTGGCTTACGATCATTCCCACCGCAGCAAGTATGCTTAGCGACTGAACCAATCTCATTTAATCTTCCCCCGCATACATAAAATCGTAAAGCACAAGCCCAGCACCTATGAAGAGCGCATTAAAAGCCGTTGCTATACCTAACCACTTGTATATACCTTCTATTCCGTCAAGCAAGTCACCGCCAAAGCCCACGCTTCCCACATAAATACCGGCCAACATTAAGGGGATGAGCAGTGGAAACAAAATGATGCTTAACAGCGATTCTCGCGCTGCTTGTCCTTGCGACAAAGCTCCAAGCAATGAACCTTGCGCTGCCATTCCAACATCCACAAGCAAAACGGACAGCAACGCTAACGGCCAATGTGCTGAAAGAGTTTGCCCTAAAAAAACCATGGTCGCCGGTAAAAAAATCAGTTGTGAAAGCACAATAAGCACAAAACCGCTGCTTGCCTTGGCAATCCAAATTACTTGCAAGGGATGCGGCATGAGTAAAAGCCCTTGGCGTGCGTTGTTTGCCTCTTCAATGCCGTAGAGCGTATTAAATACAAGCACTTGACAAAATGCTGATGCCAACCAAAATATGGTAGCCGCTGCTTGCGCTGACATAGTTGTGCCAAGTTCTTGCGAAAGACTGAAAACAAAAATTAAGAGTAAGCCCAATAAAAGCGATTGGATAAGCCCATGCCCACGCACGAGGCGTAAATCCTTCCGTACTAAGGCATATATTGCTCTTAACATTATCCCACTCCAATTAGGTTCGCAGCCTTTTAGAAATTGCGCTACCTTATTGTTTCTTATGCTAAAATTATAAAACGCAAACAAGCAACAAGTTCGCAAGTTAGTTTTGCCTTTCGCTGCAGCTTTATACTGTTTGCTCTATTTTGCTTAGTCTAGCCTTTTCCATGTGCAATACATCGTCTGCCACTTTTTGATGAGCTTGAACATCGTGACTTATCCAAACAATACCGGCGCCCTCGTCTTTAGCTGTGAGTACCTCGTCTAGCAAAAGAGCGCTAGAACGTATGTCGAGTCCGCTACTTGGCTCATCGAGTAACCAAAGCTTGGGCTTGAGCAAAAGCATTCGTGCTAAATTCAGCCGTTGCGACATACCACGGGAAAAATTACCGGCTTTTTCTTCTCTAAACGGTAAAAGTTCCACTCTTATTAAAGCATCTTCAATGCGTGCCTGATTGCAGACTTCTAGGCCGTAGACGTCTGCCCAAAACTGTAAATTTTCTTGTGCGCTTAAAGTAGGATACATAAAGGTCGAGTGTCCTAAGTATCCTAACTCTTTATCATCAACATGCCTTATGACTTCACCAAGACTAGGGTTTGACAGTCCGGCCATGATGCGCAAAAGCGTTGTCTTTCCGGCACCGTTGGCACCGGTGAGCAAAGTAATGCTCTTACTTGCAATGCTAGCACTTACTCCCTTGAAGATGCAACGCTTAGCAAAAAACTTTGTGACGTTTTTCAGTTCTAAGAGCATGAACGAACCTAAGCATCTTGTTCTTGTGTATCCGCGCTATCTGAGGCTTGCGCATCCTTCTTGGCGTAGTGCCGTCTAAGGCCAAAGAAAGGAAATACACACATAAGCACGCCGCCAATCCAAAGCCAATTTACAAGCGGATTTACGCTAAATCGCAGTGACGCCTCACGTTCACCGTTTCTTGTGCTAAGGCTTAGCAAGGATGAATAAAGCTCATTGCCAAGGCTAAATACAGTATCAACTTCTGATGCCGGCATAGAGTCAAACTTGTTATATATTCGCATTTGTGGTGCAAGTACGCCCACTAATGTGCCGTCTGCATTGGTTACTTGGATGCGAGCTTCAAGGAAGTGGAAGTTTTTAGTTTCCCCTTCAACCATGTCAATTAAACCAATTTGATATTGACCCACTTGCTCCGTTTGTCCCTTAATGAGTGTTAAGTTTTTTTCGGTTTTATACGGACCGGAAAAAGCAACTCCCAAGACCACAAGAATGAGGCCAAGGTGAACGCCGTGAGCTGCCAGTGTAGGTTTGTTTTGTAAAGTAGATTTTTCAGCAAAAATCATGCCTAAAGATACTATTGCTGCTGCGGAGGCCGCTGTGGCAATAAATGCAACCGGTTGACGGTATTCAGTGAACCAAAGTACAATGCCTGTAACCACGAAAGTTGCCAGCACCACAAGCAATTTTTTCCCGTTGCGTAGCCCACCATTCCAGCTGAGCCATGGGCAAAAGGCAAATATTGTCGCAAGTAATGCAAAAAATGGGAGACAGACTTTATTATAGAATGCCGCCTCAAGTCCTTGTGGTTGAGCTGACCAAAGCTTTGAAATAATAGGCCAAAGCGTTCCAAGGCAAATGATAATTGAGAGCGCACACAAAATCCATGCCGTAATTACCAACATACCTTCACGGCTTTCAAGCCCTGACAAAGATCTTTTGCTATTATAGCCAACTGCGGCAATCCCAAAGCAGAGTAAGGTAGTTGCTACTACGAAAATGAGCAATGGAGTGCCAACCCCGCCGTCACCAAAAGCATGCACCGATTGCACCACGCCGCTACGCACAAGGTAAGTAGCGAAAAAAGATGATATTGTTGTTAACGCCATCAGGAAAACATTGACGCGGAAAAGCTTGTTGCGTCTTCCCTGAATGATGGTGGTATGCAGAGCCGCTGTGCCAACCAACCAAGGAATAATGGAAGCGTTTTCCACGGGATCCCAAGCCCAGTAGCCGCCCCAGCCAAGTTCCATATAGGCCCACCAGGCGCCCAAGATAATGCCGGCGGTGAGAAATAACCATGCTATGAGTGTAAAAGGTCTTGCCACGTCGACCCAAGAACCTTCAGTTTTTTCGTTGTCGGAAAGACATTGAGCGAGCGCCAAACAGCTTGGGATAGCAAATCCGCCGTAACCCCAAAAGAGCAGGGGCGGGTGGAAAATCATGCCGGGATTTTGTAAGAGCGGGTTTAGGCCGTTGCCGTCAGCCGGTACAGGGTTTTGAATAATAAAGGGATTGCTCCAGCCTGTGAGCAAAAGAGCAAAAAAGCCCATAACAGCAAGGAAGAAAATCCAAAACCAAAGTTTGGTTTCGTCGCTGAGGTTTTTGTAAGATTTCGTATAGGAAAAAATCGTGCCGGCAATACCCACTGAGAGTGCCCAAAAAAGCAAAGAACCGGGTTGACCGGCCCAAAAAGCTGTCATGCGATAAAAAATCGGTAAAGCTCTATCGGTATATTTTGCCACATAAAGCACCGAAAAATCATTCCAATATAAAGCATGTAAAAGCATGGCGCTTGCAAGAATAAGCGCGCCGGTCATAATCGCTTGTGCTTTTTCAATAATCGCAAGTCCTGTGGCTCTGCCTTGAAAAAGAAGCGTGGCGGAAAATAAAGCTCCGCCAAGGCTACAAAGCATGGCAGTGATGAGCATGGCATAGGCAAATTGGTACATAAGTGCTCCATGTGAAATATGTTAGCGTAAATGCTATCTTTTTTAGTGTTTTATGGTGTATAAGGAATTCGCAATATTGCGCTAAGCATATCCTCATACATACTTGATAAATAAATTATTCATAGCGCAATGCATTAATAAGAATTATATCATAAGCTTATTTATTGATGAAGTATGCTCTTTCGCCAAGGCAAAAAACGCAATGCGGTTTTGCGTAAGAGAATTTTACATCAGAAAAGTAACATTTCTTTGACTACATACAGTTTATTATTTGAACTTAAACGGTATGCAAAAAAAATTATGTTTTTCGATTTTCTTTTTCATATTTTGAAGGACATTTGGTCATAAGCGTTTTGGCCTTAAAAGAACCATCGCTGCTTAGTCCGCCTTCAATAATTACCTCAGCTCCGGCCTTAAATGTGTCCGGTACAGCGCCAACGTAGTGAACCAAAAGATTTTTTTGACTATTTTCCGCATCTACTAGGCGAAAGCTCACCCCTATACCATCGTCAGGTTTGGAGATATCTTGTTCAGCTACAGTGCCGAAAAGTCGAGCAGCTTTTAATTTAGAGCTGTCAACGGCAAGTGCTTCGGATACATTGAGAAAGTACACGCTGTTTTCCGAAAGGCCGGAGTATACAAGAAAACCCGCTCCTCCTAAAAAAAGGAAGAGTGCCACTATATACACGGATGATGATTTCTTTTTTGCCATATTATTTTCCTATATTAAGATGCTCTCTTCTAAACTAATTTATAAAAAAAAGCAAGTAAGAACTGTTCCTATTAAGCTTTAATTTTAAACTTATTAAAAAAGTAAGAAATTCAAG
>CAYJJP010000031.1:0-14316 GCA_964370525.1 uncultured Desulfovibrionaceae bacterium
TAGTTAAAATTTACATTCGCACTCAATTGCTCGTGCTAGGCTGAAGGATTTTTAAGGACAGCAATAAGTCCCGCACCGCCAAGTGTTGAACGGCGTAAAATGGGAGAAATGCCTAATTTGTAAAAAAATCCTTCTAAGCCGCCATTATTTTGAAACTTTTTATAACATTTATAATGTTCACCGCCCACGAGTGCTTCTACGGCATGAGCTAATAGTGCGGAAGGAATGGCAATGTTGCGCTCTGCCAAACAATAATCAGCAACGATGCAATATTTTGATACTCGGCAAAGCTCTTGCATTGCTTGCAGAGCCACTTCGTACGGCATGGTATGTAAGGCCATGCAAATACTTGAAACATCAATGCTTTGCGCGGTAAAGGGGAGGCGGCAAGCATCTCCATACACCAAATGAGCGTTTAGCGCAATCTCCCTACATTTATTTAGCATATGCGGATTTTTGTCAAGCCCTATGTAGTTCGTAAAGTTGTGCTTGGAATAAATATTTAATAATCCACCGGCGCCGCAGCAACAATCAAAAATAGTATGTGCGTTAAGATCCATAGCGGTGCGCACAACTTCTGTCCGCAAACTTGCTAATAATGAGCCGATAATCGGTTCGTATAAGGCTACACCGAGCTTAGAAAGCATATTTTGGGGAAGTTCGAACACGACAGAGCTCAACTATCGGTTTAAATTACATTTTTAAGATTTTTCAGCACATGATTTTGAACTGTACGCATGACGGGAATGTTTGGCAAATCTGCTAAAATTTTTTCTATATATGCGCTTGCAAGCAAAGCACGTTTTGTGCTTTGATAATGCATGTCGTGAATCCATGAACATAATAATAGCTTAAAATCATTTATAAAAACAATGTCGCCATATGAGGCTAAGCGGTTATGCATAACGTCTTGTAAAATTTTTTCGGAGTAGAGCATTGGAGCATCTTTGGCATTAAAGGTAACGGCAGATTTTTTAGGGTCTCTATTTGTGAAATGTTCTGCCATGATGCGCAAAATATCCAATTTATCGGCGTCGCGCACGGCATTGGTAATGGCGGTAAGGGTAGAGGCAAGTTTTTTGGGGAGCATATAGCGGTTATGCATGCTGACAGCGGTGAGCACTTGGCGCTGTACTGTGCGTGTTTCGTGTTTCAAAAATCCTTGTTCATTGAGGATTTTGGCTCCTAAACTGGCGTGGTTGACCGAGAGCGTATCTTTAAATGTTCCATAGGTGGAAAATTGCAAAAAACGCCCAATATCATGATAGAGAGCAGCCAAAAGACAAGCTCTAGCTTGAGAAAAGAGTACGCTTTCTTCTCGAACTAAGTTTTGCATATGTTCAAATACACGCTGGCTGTGCACTATTTTAAGCTCCAGCATGTCTTTTTTTTCTGCCTTTTGGCAAAAGGATGTTGCATAGCTTGAAAATAGTGCTTCGTGCTCAGATATATTTAAATGCATTTCATGTAAAGTGTTTAGTTTTGGGTATGGGGCTAGCTTTGCTTAAGTGTTTTTATTTCAAAACAAGCTCGTTATTTACCCATACTATTTAAAAAGTCCTTATTGCTCTTGGTTCCTCGCATTTTATCAAGCAAGAATTCCATGCTGTCAATGGAGGACATGGGGGAAAGGATTTTACGCAAAATCCAAACACGGTTAAGCACTTCTTCGTCCAAGAGCAAGTCTTCTTTGCGAGTTCCCGAACGATTAATGTCCATGGCAGGATAGACGCGCTTGTCCGACAGATGACGGTCAAGGTATATTTCCATATTACCGGTACCTTTGAACTCTTCAAAAATAACTTCGTCCATACGAGAGCCGGTATCAATGAGTGCAGTGGCAATTATGGTTAAACTTCCGCCTTCTTCTATATTACGCGCTGCTCCAAAAAACCGCTTTGGTCTTTGCAATGCATTGGCATCAAGGCCGCCGGAAAGCACACGTCCTGAGGGCGGAGTAACCGCATTGTATGCACGGCCAAGACGGGTTATGGAGTCAAGCAAGATAACTACATCACGCTTGCGTTCAACGAGGCGCTTGGCTTTTTCTAATACCATTTCACAGACTTGCACATGGCGCTGTGGTGGTTCGTCAAATGTTGAGCTTACTACCTCAGCATTTTTTACCGTGCGTTCCATATCGGTGACTTCTTCCGGACGCTCGTCTATGAGCAGTACAATGAGATAGACATCAGGATTGTTCGCATTGATGGCGTTGGCAAGTGATTGTAATAAAATTGTTTTACCTGTGCGTGGTGGAGCGACAATTATTCCGCGCTGACCACAGCCAATAGGTGACATAAGGTCAATGATGCGATTGGAAAAATTCTTGTCACCATTTTCCATGACAAGGGGGTCGTTGGGATAAATTGGAGTAAGGTTATCAAAGAGAACGAGATTTCTGGCGTTTTCCGGTGCTTCCATGCCGATTTTAGTGACTTTTAGTAGGGCAAAATATCTTTCACCGTCCTTGGGTGGTCTGATTTGTCCAGAAACAATGTCTCCCTTACGCAAGGAAAATCTTCGAATTTGCGAAGGGGAGACATAAATATCATCAGCTCCCGGCATATAGCTACACAATGGGGAGCGCAAAAAGCCAAACCCATCTGGTAGTATTTCCAATACTCCATCGCCGTAAATGGCGCCATTTTGTGAAGAACATGATTGCAACAACGAGAATATAAGCTCTTGTTTTCGCATGGAGCTTGCATTTTCAAGATTGTATTGCTCTGCAAGTTCCATAAGGTCTTGCATGGTTTTCGTTTTGAGTTCTGAAAGGTTAAGCACGCTTTCAATCACTTCCTCTGGCAATTCTTGGGTTTCTTTTTTCTTACGCATATAATTCCAATGGTACGATAGAGTTTAATTGCTTTTGTTAAAGCAAAGCACGGGTAACAGTATTTTATTTATTTGCAAGAATAAGTTGTCTCGCAGCATTTGAAGTATCAACTGGTGTTTGACTAGCACACACCAGCAGATAATAATTGCGAGTTTTGTTTACTTAATGGTTGGTTTTGTAAAATAAGTCTGACATAACAATATCTTGCTGATTAAGGTCAAGGCAATGGTATTTTGTTATGTAGATATTTTTAAGATACAAAGTAAACTATTCTTACAAACTATCATACAAAAAATACTTAGGTTGCTCACCATATAAAGTGGGCATATCGAGGATTACCGAAGCAATGGCAAGGTAACCACATTTTATAAGGAAAGCAAGCAAAAATTACAAAGTATGTTTTTAAGAAGGCTTTTGTATGTTAGAAGGATAAAATGATAGAATTTTTTCACGAAGACTATCTTCATCCATTCCTAAAACTTCTGCCAGTTCGCAGGTAATAAGCACCATGGCTTGTTCTAATAGGCGTCTTTCTCCAAAGGAAAGCTCTTTGTTTTTGCCAATAAGTAAGAGTTCTCGCACAACTTTTGCCACTTCTGTTAGATCCACACTTTTAAGCTTTTCGCTATATTCCCTAAATCTTCTATTCCAATTTTGGCCGGTGTGTACGGTCATCTCTTCGGTTGTGCACAAAATATCTAATATTTCTTGTGCTTTAGTGTTGTCGCTTAAGGGACGTAATCCCACATTGAGCGCATTATGAACCGGAACCATAAGGGTGATATTGTTTGCCACAATGCGTACTATGTAAAATTCACATTGTACACCGGAAATCTCATCTTGAGCTATGCGCTCTATCTTACCGACACCTTGGGCAGGATAGACTACCAATTCATCTGTTTGAAACACGGTTGCCTCTCATTTTTTTGTGGTGATGTAGTGTGGTTAACTTGTGGGACAAAATGCTATTAGACCAATTTATTGTCATTTTGAACTAAGGCGTTTACCGAAAGAGTGCTGATTTCAGATGCAGAGAACTGGAAAGGGATAAGGCTAAGCTCAGACAATTATAATTAAGCACTAAACAACAGATACGCAAGAGGTATAAAGACATATTTGTTAAAAAAAATATAATAAATAGCAAAACTAAATGGATAGGATTATTTTATACTCAGTGCATACTTTGTGGCTCGTTCCAATCCATCGTTTGTAAAAGTATGTACAACCTTTAATGCATCGGAAAAAGAGTTTGTATGACGCTGACGATCTTCTTGCGAAGGTTTGGTGAGTACATACTTTGAAATATCATTGTCTTCTTGTGCAATTGGTCTACCTATGCCAAGGCGCAGGCGATAGAAATCAGGCCCTCCCAGCTGCTCTGTAATGGATTTAAGCCCATTGTGACCGGCATTACCACCGCCGAATTTAAAACGCATGAGCCCAATAGCTATGTCAAGTTCATCGTGCACCACTATAAGACTTTTAGAGTCAAGTTTATGCCATGAAAGCAAGGGATAAATGCTTAATCCGCTTAAATTCATAAAAGTAAGTGGCTTTGCCAGTAACCACCAAGGCGAATCCATTGTTTTCTTTACGCGCCAAAGTTCACATTTAAATTTAGCTCCGCTCAGTTCCTCAGCTTGTCCGTGCTTTGAGCAATGCTCAATAAAATAGTCAATAAATGCAAACCCTAGGTTGTGGCGTGTACCATCATATTTGATGCCCGGATTCCCTAGCCCTGCCATAAGATATTGGTAGTTCATGAGTTGAGTCCTTTTGGTTGAGTTGGTGGAGTATGAATGTGCAGCCCAAGGCCGGCGCACTCAGCTACAATGTGTGCTGCTATGTGTTTGGCGTATACACGACTTAGAGGGGCTAAATGGCCGCCTCCTTCAATCATAATGAGCTTTTTTTGCTCAGCAACTATGCATTTAAAGACGTCTTGCATTAGATTGAGAGAAAAAAGTTCATCGTTTCTTGGTGAAAATAGAAAAAATGGGCAGCGTATCTGCTCTTTATTTTCAGCTTGACTCATGTCCTTGTTGAATAAACTTGCAATAAAGGAAAGCGGATAGCTTAAACGGTTATTATTTTCAGGGTTAAATACTTTATATGCGTTTGCAAGGATACGTTGATAGTCAAGATAGAGGAAAAAAGGTATGGGAAAAAGAGGAAAGGATCGCGCAAGAGTTTGCAAAGCAGCAAGAAGTTTTTGCTTGTAGCGTACAGCAACTGCTAAGCGCGTAACCGATGCTGCATTATCTTTATGTGGTAGCAGTGTACCGATGGAAAAACATGCTTTAATAGCATCATTGTTTAAGGAATGTGCAAGGGCCAGTATCCCTCCTTGACTATGACCGCAAACCACTAAGGGGCCGGAAAAATGCTCACGTGCAAAATTCTCTGCATCTTTTCCATTTTGTAAAATATCATCAAAAGTAAAATCTTTTTTGGTATTTGGGCTAAGTCCATGGCTAAGAGGATGTACGCCCACAACATTAACGCCTAGGAAAAAAAGCTCGTGCAAGAGCATGCTGTACATGATCGGTGAAGAAACAGTGCCCGGATAAAAAATAACAGTCGTAGCCTTGGGATCAGTTTCAAGTAATGACAAGGCAACATACACATTTTGTGATTTAATGAATTTAGTACGAAATCGTTGCGTAAGATATACTGTTTTGGGCATAAGAGGCGAGTGGTATACTGAATTAAAACAGAACCTGAAATGTATTTATGTTACATTTCAGGTTCATCGAATATAAAGTGAATACTTTCTGAATTAGTAAGTAAGTTGTAATTCAGAAAGCAAAAATTGAAAATTAATCGTCGCCCTGATCGCTGTCATCTTTCACTTTAGAAATAACAGATACTATGGCAAAGTTTTGGTCATAGGAGGCACTGACGTTGGCAGGCAACTCAAGGTCTGCTACGCGTATGCTGGAGTTTAATCCCATTTCGGTTACGTCTAAAACAATCTTCTTGGGGATATCAGTAGGTTTACCCACAAGGAATACACGCTCACGATATGTTTCGAGCTTGCCGCCCATTTTCACACCCTTAGAAACGCCTGTGAATTCAATGGAAACTTGCACTTTAACAGGCTTTTCAAGGTCAACACCATAAAAATCAATGTGTACAAACTCATTCTTGAAAGGATGACGTTTAGCTTCCCAAATCATAACCGGATGAGTAGTTTTTGTGCCGTTGTCGTCGATTTCAAGGGTAAAAACAGTAGTTTTTCCCATTTCGGAATACATTTTAGAAAGTGGCAAAGCAGGCATTTCTACAGCAACATTGTCACCCTTAGCAGTATAAAAAACACCGGGAATCATGTTCTTAGTACGGAGGCGTCTATTATAACCCTTCTTAAGACCTTCGCGCTTTTGCACATTTAATACATTTTCTATGGACATGGACAGTCTCCTTCAATAAAATCCGTAAATACGGTAAATGGTAGTCTATACAAAGAGCACACTGACCGAAGAGCCGGTGTGGATATTGTGTATGGTTTTGCCAAGCAAAGAAGCAACACTTGCCACTTGTAGCTTAGGACATTTTTGTAATTTGTCACCCAAGGGAATAGTGTCAGTTACTATAACCTTTTGTAAGGCATCAGTGGCGTTTATCCTTTCGACAGCAGGGCCGGAAAGCACACCATGCGCAGCGCAAGCTATAATATCTTTTGCGCCATTTTGTAAAAGCACATCAGCTCCGGAGCACAATGTCCCTGCAGTATCAATCATGTCGTCAACGATGACTGCTACTTTATCTTTCACGTCACCAATAACATGCATGGCTTTTGCTTGGTTTGGCTGATCGCGTCTTTTATCAATGATGGCAAGGCCGGCGTTAAGTCTCTTGGCGTAGGCGCGTGCTCTTTCAACACCGCCGGCATCCGGAGAAACAACGACAAGCTCGCCCTCAGGCAGATTGCGCAAATGTGAAAGCATTACAGGAACACAAAATATGTTGTCAACGGGACAGTCAAAGAAACCTTGAATTTGTCCTGCATGCAAATCAATGGTGACAACTCGTTCCGCTCCTGCCAATTGCAAAAAGTCCGCAATCATTTTAGCGGAAATAGGTGCTCTTGGGCTGACCTTTCTATCTTGCCTAGCATATCCGTAATAGGGAATGACGGCTGTTATGCGTGCAGCACTCGCCCTTTTCAAGGCGTCGAGCATTAGACAGAGTTCCATGATATTGTTATTACCTGGAGAGCATGTTGATTGCACAACAAAGACATCATCGCCGCGAATATTTGCGCCGACTTCAACGCGAATTTCGCCATCACTAAAGGTAGTTGTTAAGGAGGGAGTTAGTTGACAACCTAAATGGTCACAAATCCCTAGTGCCAAATCAGGATTAGCTGAACCTGTGACAATTTTTAGATTATTAAACATGATATGCCTCTGCTACTCACGCTCATGCGCGAAAGCGCATCGGAAAAATTAAAATGGCAGGGGCGGAAGGGATTGAACCCTCGAATGACTGGACCAAAACCAGTTGCCTTACCTCTTGGCGACACCCCTGCATATTATAGTGTTGTGATAAACACTTTGGCTTGTGAACTCTCAAAGCAAGCTGCTATGCGTTTCGCTTCAGCTTCGTTTGGCATCATGCTAACGAGAGTTGAACCGCTTCCGCTCATAATGACATTTTCTGCACCCTCTGTCAACAAAAAATTTTTTATCTTAGAAAGTGCCGGCCATGTTTCGAAAACAACAGCCTCAAAGTCATTATGTATTGACTCGCTCTGCTTGTTCCCACAAGCGAGTTTGTATTTATCGCTGGAGCACGACTTTGTCAACTTATTTTTTGCATTTTCATTAATTTTTTTTTCTTGTTGCTTTTTATCCCAAGTAGCATAAGCCCAAGGTGTTGAAATCATAATGTTTGGACAAATCAAAAGTATATGAGTACCCAGAAAATTATTATATAGTTCTTGGTTCACTTGCGTTAAGGGCGTAATGTCTTCGCCTATACCTTGCACATAGGACGGAATGTTTTCTAAAAAAAAAGGAACGTCTGCGCCTACGCTCAAGGCAACCTTGTGCATTTGTTCGTGTGACAAGGGTTTTAATGCGTTGTCGTTAAGCCATAAAAGTAAGGTCGCCGCATCGCTACTTCCACCGCCAAGGCCGGCGCCGTGCGGAATTACTTTGCGTAAGTTGACATGCAAGCCTTGATACTTAGTTTGTAGCTCTCCTCCGGTTTTCACAAAGGCAGCGTAGGCTTTTGTCAAGGTGTTGTTTTCAAGGTCAATGTCTTGTGTATCACAACTTACGCTAAATCCCTTACTGTTTGATGCATAAAAGTCAAGCGTATCGCATGGATCAGACAATGGCCAAAATACAGACTCAATGGTATGATAGCCATTGCTCAGCGTACCGGTAATTTTAAGTCCAAGATTAATTTTGCAACCGGCGGATCTAGTTTCAAGAAAAAGATTTTTTTGCATTTTCTATAAAACTTCAAGGCTTAGATTGTTGTTGGTGTATACGCAAATTTCAGCTGCAATATTCATGGCATGGGTTACAATGTCTGCTGCGCTTGTGTCCTCAGGTCCGTGACGCATAAGCGCGCGTGCTGCTGAAAGAGCATAAGCGCCGCCGCTGCCAATGGCTGCAACTCCGTCGTCTGGCTCGATAACATCGCCGTTGCCGGAAAGTACGAGGATATGATTTTCGTTGGCAAGCAAGAGCATTGCTTCAAGACGGCGTAAATATTTATCTTTTCTCCAGTCTTTTGTCATGTCCACGGCAGCACGAATAAGATTGCCGCGAGTTTCTTCAAGTTTGGCTTCAAAAAGTTCGAAGAGGGTAAAGGCATCTGCTGTGGCACCTGCAAATCCCGCAAGTATTTGATTTTTATATAACCGACGGATTTTACAAGCACTGTGTTTCATGACAATGCTTTGCCCTAGGGTAACTTGTCCGTCACCGCCAATAGCTACTTGTCCATTGTGGCGCACGGCGAGAATAGTTGTTGCATGGGTATTCATAACTAAAGTCCTTTTCTCCAAATTTCTTTATATTCTTTATAGATGTTGTTAAAACGTGCTAATGCTTGCCTGTCGCTGTTTGTGCGCACATTCTTCTTGGCATTTTCGCTGTATTGTTTGGTTTTTTTCTTTTGTTTGGCATACATGGAGCCATAGGCTAGATGCAGGTATGCTAAAAAATGTTTACCGCTCTTGCCAAGGGAATGAGCATAGGCCGTATGCACTTCACTTTCTTGAGGAAGTACACGCAATATTTGCTTGTAATAGGGTTCTGCTGCCAGTGTTCGCCCTGTACTGTCAAGGATGCGAGCGTAAAAAAATTGCGCCATATAATCACGCGGATCTTTTTGCAAGGCTGTGCTCAGCAAAATTTCAGCTCGTTGCATATCGCCTTTTTTATAATGAAATGTACCGGCTTCACGCAGGACGAGCGGGTCATTGGGCGCTACCTTAACAGCTCTGTCAAAGGAGTTTGTGGCAGAGCGAATATTGTTTTGGCGAGCAAAAACCATGCCTTGCCCCATAAGCTCAAGTCCACTTTTTTTACCGGCAAAGCGATGTGTTGCGGCTTGAATGCTTCCATAGCGCGCCCAAAGAAGAGTTTGGACACGTTTAAAACGTCGGTTATCCACCGTGCGTTGCAAAAGATGCTGGGGGCCGGAGTTGGCCTTAGCCAAAACGCTGGTTGCTCGGCTGCCAATGTCCGGGTGAGTTGAGAGATAGGTGGGAACCCTTCCGCCGCCACTGATAATGCTTTTCTCGTAAATTTTTTTGAAACCGCCGGCCATGGCCGCAGGTGGGTAGCCTGCTGCTACAAGATATTGATATCCTAGGTCATCAGCTTCTGATTCATCTATGCGGCTATAGTTAAGCATGGCAGATTGGCCGGCACCCATGGCGCCAATGGCAAGTGCTGCCCCTTCCCCTCCGGCTACGGCAATGCCGGCAATGCCGAGGAGGAGAGCTGCAAGACCTAAGTATTTGCCTCTTTTTATGCGTTGTGCCACATGGCGCTGGGTTACGTGCGCCATTTCGTGGGCAATAATTCCGGCAAGTTCAGCTTCATTATCAAGCTGCATGAGTAAGCCGGTGAAAATAAAAATATTTCCTCCGGGGACAGCAAAGGCGTTGAGGCTATTGTGCAGTACAACTCCCGAGCGAAAGTTGAAAGGTTGCGGCGGAATGTTTTTGGCAAGCCTTCTTACAAGACTATGCACATAGAGTGCAACTTCCGGATCTTCCACAAGCGGGAGTTGCGAGCGGATGAGCACCTCAAACTTGCGCCCCATTTCTTGCTCTTCTTTGATACCAAAGTCAAAAAATGCGTGCGCATAGCCAATTGGTAACTGCAAAATACAAAGGATGCACAGCATGCAGATAGCAGTATATTTATGAAACTTTTTCTTATACGCATCTTTGGTTGTGCTTGTGCCGTAAGTGTTCATAAAGTCTCGATTTATATTAAATGTAATCTGTTAGTTAATATCCCATACAGCACCTTGTGGTGTGTCGCGTAATGCTACTCCAAGGCTTGCTATTTGGTCGCGCAAGGCATCGGATGTGGCAAAATCTTTATTTTTGCGTGCTTCCTGACGCTGAAGCATGAGGCTTTCAATCTGTTGCATGTCAATACCTTGCCTAGTTGCTTGCGTATTTCTAAGTTCGGTGAGAAAATGCGCCGGATCTTGATGAAAGAGCCCAAGAACATTTCCCCAAACGTTTAAAATATTTTGCGTATTTTGCAAAAACACACTAAGTTCAGAACTTGCTTTAAGTGTTTTGTCTTCCATGCCTTTATTGGCAAGACGAACCAAAGCAAAAATATGCCCAACAGCCGCCGCACAATTACAGTCGTCTTCCATTGCGGCAGATATTTTTGCTTCCAAGTCTTGGAATTCTTGAGTGTATTCAGCTGGCAGCGCAATATTTTTTTTCTTTTGTACTGCAAGTGCCGCTTGTATATCTTGCAAACAGTGATAGACACGCTTAAGAGCGCGTTCTGCTTCTTCCATGCTTTGTTCTGAAAAGTCAATGGGACTGCGATAATGTTTGCTCAATAAGAAAAAGCGCAAAGATTCCGGCAGGTATTGTTGTAAAATATCACGAATGGTTTTGAAGTTGCCCAAGGATTTAGCCATTTTTTCTGAATTGATTTGGACAAAACCATTGTGAATCCAAAACTTAGCCATTTCTGTGCAGGAACATGCTTCGGACTGTGCAATTTCATTTTCATGGTGAGGAAAAATTAAATCTTGTCCGCCGCCGTGAATATCAAGAGGCAAGTATTTTTCGCTCATGGCTGAACATTCTATGTGCCAGCCGGGGCGTCCATTGCCCCAAGGGCTTTCCCAAAAAGGTTCGCCTGGCTTAGCGCTTTTCCAAAGAGCAAAATCCAGCGGGTCTTCTTTTTCCTCGCCTATGGCTACACGCGCACCGGCCAATAAATCGTCAAGACTGCGACCGGAAAGCTTGCCATATGGAGGATAGGCACGCACACGGAAGTACACGTCCCCTGAAGGAGTTGCATAGGCTTTGCCACCATCAATAAGACGCTTACAAATATTTTGCATTTCGGGAATATAGTCGGTGGCACAAGGTTCTTCGTCGGCGCGAACTATACCCAGTCTATCCATATCTTCGTGAAATGCTTGTATATAAGTTTGTGCTACTTCACGCCAATCACGACCTTCTTTATTGGCACGATTGATAATTTTATCATCGACATCGGTAAAATTGCGCACGAAATTTACCTCAAGACCTTTATGTCGAAAATAACGCACAAGCACATCAAAAACGAGAGCAGAGCGAGCATGTCCTATGTGGCAATAATCATAAGAGGTTATGCCGCAAACATATATGTTGACCTTCCCTGCATGTACAGGGGTGAAAGTTTGTTTTTTTCTGCTGAGTGTATTGTAGAGTAGCATGAATTCTCCAAATAATATAGGCTATTTATTTCAATAAGATGAGTTTTGTAAAGGGGTGACTAGATGTTGGCAAACATATCAATGCGTTTGGCGTGTCTGCCGCCTTCGAAGGGTGTTTTGAGGAATATATCAACAATATCAAGGGCAATGCCAACGCCAAGTACTCTTTCACCAAGGCAAAGCACATTGGCATCATTATGCGCACGCGTGGCACGGGCTTGAAATTCACTGGAGCACAATGCTGCGCGAATGTGGGCATAGCGATTGGCCATAATGGACATGCCAATGCCGGTTCCACAAATCAAAATACCACGACTTTGCTCTGTCTGCTGCATGGACTCACAGAGTTTTTGTGCAAAAACAGGATAATCACAGCTTTCAAGAGAATGCGTTCCGTGGTCTTGAATGGTGTAATCTTGAGCGGTGAGATGCTCAATGATTCTATTTTTTAAATGTAAACCAGCGTGGTCAGATGCTACATGTACAAGAGTTGACATACTTTAATACCTTAACTTTTTTTAACTATAATAAATGATTTCACTTACCATTAATCTCTTACGATTCTTTGCCTAAATCCGTGAGCGGGGAAATCGGTGTGTTACGAGGTAAGATAAGTTTCAATTTAACACCTGTAAAGGGCTTGACGTCTTTTTCTCGCTCTCTAATTAAGAGCAAGGCTTTTTGTTTGGTGGAATTATGGTTAATAATGATTCTAAAGGGTAATTTTTGTTTGCTTTTATAATTGAATTCAATGTTCCAGCCTTTCTCGTCTTCTGCTTGCCAATAATGAGGTAAGCCTTCCGAATCAAGAACTAAAATTCCGGCAAATGCAGCATTGGTGAGGGTGTAAGCTTCGGCATCTTTTGGCATATCAGCAAGGACATCACTGGGGAATTTTGTTTGTTTGAGCGTAATATTTTCCGTGTGGGTTTCGCCAAAAACTTTAGCATTATGACCGCTTAGCAATAGTGAGAGATGTGCCAAGCCAAGGGGCATGGGTACGCCAACAGAAAATAGGGGTTTTTCTGCCCCAACATAACGATATGCGCGTTTTTCTTGGGGCATAAATACGACAAATTGGCGTGACCCTTCATAGATTTTGGCACCGGTTATGCCAACGCCAGCACTCAAATCAAGGCGCATTTCTTTTTCATCATTGCCCCACAAAAGCCCGTTAACACGATCGGTTTTTCCTTCGCTACCATAGCGTAAAGCTAATTGAGTTCGGAAGGGCTTCATGGGAATGTCGTAGGATTGTAGATATTTTTCCCAGAAAATTTCTCCATTGGATTTTTTAGGAGCTTGCTCGGGAATAACTTCTTCCGATGGAGTAGGGGCAGCAGGTTGCGGCGCAGGCACAGTTTTTGAGCATGCGCAAAGAGTAATAACAAATAGAATTAAAAGGGCTTGTGTAATAAATGTGTTTTTTTGTTTAAACATAACATTTCCTACAATTGATTGAGTTTCTGTTGTAAGTGTTGTGCATTTTCCGGTAAAAACTCCAAAGCCTTAGTGTAGCCGTAGCGAGCTTCCTTTTTTTTGCCAAGAGCACGCGCAATTTCAGCATAATGTTCCCAAATGGCGGGGTCATGTACAGGGCTTACATTAATGGCATCATTAATAATATCCCATGCTTCCTTCATCTTTTTTGATTTATACAGCGCCCATGCCAGCGAATCGAGAATAAAGTTTGAATTTGGCGAAAGTTCTACAGCCTTACGCAAAAGAGCAACCGCTCGCTTTAATTGACGATTCTCTTCAGCCAAAGTATACCCGACATAGTTTAAAGCATAATAATGATTGGGATCTTTTTTGATAATATCTTCCATGGCCGAAAACGCCAATTTTTTTTGTCCGCTTCGATCAAGCAGTGAAGCGCGTAAATAGGCTATTTCAATATTATTCGGCCATTTGCTATATATTATATTGACATTGCTTATGGCTTCATTAAATTTGCCTTGAGTTCCCAAAATGCGTATTTCCGCCAGCCAAAATTCCGGATCCTCGGGGATGGAGAATTTACCTTCACGAGATTCAAGCAGAGCTTGGTCAAGCTGTTGTAAATCCATAAGTAATTGCATGCGTAAGAGTAAAGCTCGTGGGTAGGCTTTATTGTCTTTTTGTATGTTTGTGAGCCACTTATAGGCTTTTTTTAGATCTTTATCTCGCTCGTAGGCTATGGCAGCCAAATAGAAATACATTTCTTGAGGGGCGTTTTTTATGTCTAAGAGCGCCAAAAGAATGGGCTCTGCAATGTCTTTGTAGCCGGCATCCACAAATAAGCTTGCCACAGTAACGCTGAGGCTTGCTGTCATGGGAAAATTTTCAAAATATTTCAAAGCCCGTTCCGGTTGTTTCAGTCTTAGCGAAAGCATGATTAAGCGTACCGCAACTTCAGAGCTTGCAGTATAGCCACCTAGCATTTTTTCGTAAACAGTAATGGATTTTTCCAATTGATTGTGCTGTTCGTACAAAAAAGCCAAGTCATTGAGTGCGTCCAAAAAGTTTGGCAATTTTTGCACACTGAGTTCAAGATAGTGTAAGGC
>CAYJJP010000032.1:0-14229 GCA_964370525.1 uncultured Desulfovibrionaceae bacterium
GAGGCAATCTGCCATCCACACTTTAATGAGCGATTGGCGAGTTACCCCAAGGCGCCGGGCCTTACTTAAATCTGCATAGGGCATAACGCTTGCGCCCTCGTCAAATTGAGTATCAAAAGTTTTAGCATCCATAGGCTTTCTCCTCATCTTTATGGGCTCTACGCACAGAAATAATGCGTGTCGTACTGCCCCGATTAGGTAATGATAGCTGTCCAAATTTTACCATGAATTTGCTCTATGCAAGCATAACGCTCTTCATCGGCAAAACATAGTGGAAATACAAGCAAGTTTTCATCACGCCATAAAATATGTGCTTCTTCAAAGTCAAGATCATGCTTTTGCTTATTACTTTCACTTTTTATGGGGTCGTATTCAAATTCCATACAAAAAATATACCTATATTATACCTTTTGTCAAGATGGTACGCTGTTATAAACGTATTTGTGCTTTCTTTTAAGGATAATGCACGGCGATAAGCGAAAGACCTTGTGCCGGAGCTGTTGCCGGAGCTTTTTTGCGATTTTTGTCGTGAAGCAATTGCTCAATGTGCGTACTGTCAAAGCGGTTTTGACCGATTGCTACAAGTAATCCGGCAATATTACGCACCATTTGCTTAAGGAACCCGTTTGCCTTCACGGTGATGGTTAGGATGTTTTCATTGCTTGCTGACCAAGGGGAACCGTGGCTGATGTTCAAAAATTCTAAAGTGCGCACGGTGTCTTGTATGGGAGTTCCGACATTTTGTAAGCCGGCAAAATCATGCGTGCCCAATAAATAAGGGATAGCTGTTTGCATACGTTCCAAGTTCACCTTACCGCATGTCCATACAAATGGGCGTAAGCGTGGTGGTGTGTATAAAAGTTCCGTCCACAAGCTATAGGCATAGGTTTTGCCACATGCAGAAAAACGACTATGAAAATCGTCCTCGACCTGCTCTACTTTAAGTACGCTTATGTCCGCAGGCAGTAGAGAATGGAAAATGTGCTCCCATTCTTTGGGGGTTTTGGCCTTGCGTGTTGCAGGGCTTGTAAAGTGCGCCACTTGCCCTTCGGCGTGTACTCCGGCATCGGTGCGTCCGGCGCCATGTATGCGTACAAGTTCGCCGTTAACCTTCTGAAGAACTTTCTCAAGCTCGCCTTGAATGGTTAAGGGAGCTTTGGAAAGTTCTTGTATTTGCCAGCCGGCATAACGCGTTCCCACATAGGCAATGGTGCATTTGTAACGTGGCACCTTACTGACCTAAGCGCATGCGTGTGAGTAGTTCCGTAAGTTTAGCCGTAACTTCCGGATTCATATAGCTCATAATTTCACCGGCTTGTTTTGACTTCATGTTTGCCAAAATTTTGGCGGCTATGCTTTCATCCAGCTTTTCAAGAGCCAATCCGGCCTGACGTGGTTTCATATTGACGTACATATTGGTAAGCGAGCTCATCTTGTTATTTTCCACGTCTTTCGCTTCATTGAGCATACCTTGTACTTTGCGCTCAGCATTTTGCAATTCTTTGAGTCTTTGTTCCATTTGCTGTTTTAGAGCAAGGATTTCTTGCTCACGTCGTGCCAACTCTTGTTCTTTTTGGCTTGCGCTTTCCGGTGCCACATAGGGTTTCACATTGGGCGCCGGTGGAGTGCTTGGCAGAACAAGCGGATTGTTGGATGTATCGGGGCTCATTTGTGGCCCGGCAACTCCAGCCGGCCTCACTTCAGGTTGAGTACCGGTCTGTTGAGCGGACTGAACCGGAGCTAATTGAGCTGGTGGTGTAAAGGGCGACGAGCTACGATCGGAGCTAGGCGGCGGAGGCGGTGGCGGAGCATCCAGCGTTGCCGCATAAGCTACTTGGTCAACGCCAAGGCGTGGGAAGGGCAGGCTCTTCATGGAGAAAAAATTACTCCACCAAGAAGTGTCTTCAGCTTCGGGGAGTTTTGCCTTGGGCGTATTGTAGACAGCGTTGGAGGCTGTGTCGTCAGCTTCTTGTACGGGAGCCGGTTTTTGAACCTGCTGTGTTGCTGGCATAACGTCTAATGTGGTTTTAGGGTAAGTGTACTTGCTTTTGTGTGCAACGGCAGCACGCACGGCAGCAGAACCTTGGGGTTCTTGTTGTGTGAGTTCAGCAGTGTTTTGGCTTGCATTTTCAAGTGTTGCATGAGTGCTTACTTGAGCAGAAGCTTGAGAAAGTTTGTGCAATTGGGTTGCACCTGGCGCAGTTGCCACTGAGCTTGTGCTGTTCTTAATTTTCCCCCAGCCTTCTTGTGGGTTATCGTTTTTTTCGCTTTCAGAATTTTCTTGCACTCTTCCTTTTTCCGGCAAGGGTGAAAGAAGCCCGAAATCCGGCAATGTATAGCCAAATCCCAGCGCTACAAAAAGAGCAATTTTGCATATACCAAGCCCCATTATGGCTTGGCAAGCCCTAGAGAGTGACCAAGTTGAAACGTATGGTTGCGGCTTCGTCGTTGACTTTTCTTTCATGTTCTTTCTCTGCGGCATAATAACGCTCCTGCTGTTTTTCTTTGAGCTTTTCCAAAACTTTTTTGTCCTTGGATCTCATGAGCAGCATTTCTGTGCATTGTTGTAGTATTTCTTGTAATTGCAATAACCGTTGATGACATTGAGCTAAATCAGCACTTAAACCTTTGATAAAGCTTTCTAAAACCCATCTAGATCCGGCGTCCATGCACATATTGGCATTCATTTCTGCTCTTTTCTCTTCCAGTGTAGCTTCTAAGGATGCACGGCGTTCTTCTTCTTTCTTGATCATGTTTTGTGCTTTAGCCAATTGTATTTTAGCTTTTTCTTCGAGCATTTCTCGATAATCAAGGACTTTTTGCATAGAAAAAGTAAACGACATATCATCCCCTGTTAATTATTTGACATACACTGTCATTGGCAAGAAGTATATGCAAAACCTAGGCCAAAGTGAGTCAATTGCTTGAGATTGATGACTTGCGTTTCTGAGGTTTTACAGTGTATAAACTTTCAGAGTAAGGAGTAAAGATATGCAAGATACCAAAAACTATGCCCTCATCGGCACACCACTTTCACACTCTAGGAGTCCCCTTTTGCATAATGCTTTTTTTGAGCACTTGCAATACAATGGAAGTTATAAACTTTGCGAAGTTTATCCTGAAGGCTTAGGAGATTTTATGCGTGATTTCCGTAAGAGTTCGCTTGAAGGTTTGAGTGTAACGATTCCTCATAAAGTGAATGTTATGTCTTACCTTGATGAAATTAGTCCCCTTGCAAAAAGTGTAGGCGCTGTAAATACGGTATATAGGCATGGAGATATGTTGTGCGGAGATAATACCGATGTTTATGGCTTCCTCATGCCTTTGCGGCTCAAAAAAATACCGAATCGTGCGCTGGTGCTTGGCGGTGGCGGTGCGGCGAGAGCTGTGGTGGTGGGGCTGAAAACTTTGCGTTCCAAGGGTATGAATAAAATTTTTGTCAGCGCACGAACGGCGCAGAGAGCGGAAAAATTATGCGAAGAATTTCAGTGTGTTTTTGTTCCTTGGGAAGAGAGGACGAGCATTAAAACTCCTTGGATTATCAATACAACACCTCTTGGGATGCAGGGGCTTTTGGAAGGTGAAAGTCCCTTTCCGAGCAAGGCCTTAAAGGCAAGTGCAGGCAAGTCAAGTCTTGCTGCCTTTGCCTATGATCTTATTTATAATCCTTTGCAAACCCGTTTTTTGACAGAAGCAGCTCAAGCCGGATTTGAAACTGAAGGTGGCTTATCCATGTTTTTGGGACAAGCCATAGGACAGCAAAAATTATGGCTCAATGATCAAGCCTTACCTCTTGAGCAAGAGGATTGCATTGCAAAAATGCAAAAATTGATAGTAAACAGTTTATAGTAAATAATTTTCATTTTAACCGGAGAGATTACATGTTTGGCAAGATGTTTGGTAAGACGTTTAGTAAAATGACTTTTACATGTTTATGTTTGAGTTTTCAGCTGATTTTAAGCACTGTTGCCTTTGCAAACGAGCAAAATACCGTCATTATTTTGCATACTAATGATGTACACACCTTTATGGATAAGGGCGTTGGTTATGCGGGAGTTGCAGCGTATAAAAAGCAGATGCAAGAAAAATATGGGGTGGATGATGTAGTTTTAGTGGATGCCGGCGACATGATTCAGGGCGGGCCGGTTGGTGCGCTTACACAAGGAGGCGCGCTGATAAATGTTATGAATGCCGTTGGTTATGATTATATTGCTCCCGGAAACCATGAGTTTGACTATGGAATGCCACGCTTTTTTGAGCTTATGCAAAAACTGAAATCTCAAGTGCTTTCTAGTAATACCACATACACAAAGGACGGAAAATTGCTCTTTCCTGCGTATGCAATACGAGAATTTCACGGGCTGAAAGTAGCTTTTCTTGGTATTACTACGCCGGAATCTTTAATAAAATCCACGCCTGCTCATTTTCAGGATGCGGACGGAAATTATTTATACTCCTTTGCTGAGGGTGAAAGTGGTGATAATGGAAAAAGCCTGTATGCTGCTGTGCAAAAAGCGGTGGATGCAGCCAGAAGCGAAGGGGCACAAGTGGTTATCGCTGTGGCACATTTGGGGCTTGATGAAGAGTCGTCCCCGTGGAGAGCGCCGGATGTAATCAAAAATACCACAGGCATAGATGCGCTTATCGACGGGCATTCGCATACAGTTGTTAGGGATACGAAGATAAAAAATAAGGCCGGTCAAGATGTTGTCGTTACTCAAACGGGAACACGCTTGCAAACGCTTGGTAAAATAACTCTTGATACGAAGAGTAAGCATATTACGGCTGAGCTTATTGAGAAAGTAGAAAATAAAGATTCTAAAGTTCAGGGTGTTATCGATTCTATAAATAAAGAGCTGGCAAAGACCTTGGAGCAATCGGTGGCGAAAGCAGATGTTACGCTCATTTCGCAAGCACCCGGCGGAGAAAGTTTGGTTCGCTCTAAGGAAACCAATCTTGGGGATTTTGTGGCGGATGCTTTTCGCATAATAGCGGGGACGGAAATTGCCATGATTAATGGTGGTAGCATACGCGCTAATATTGAGAAAGGTGAAATTACCTTTAAAGCGATAATCGACGTGCTTCCATTTGGGGGAGATGCCGTTGCCAAAGAAGTGACAGGGCAGCAAATACTTGATGCTTTGGAAATGGGCGCCAGTTCTTATCCCAAGGCTTCCGGTGCTTTTTTGCAAGTGTCAGGTATTGCATATAGTATTGATGCAAACGTTCCTTCAACGGTAAAGATTGACGCCAAGGGAAATTTTGCTGGCGTTGAAGGGGCGTATAGAGTTAAAGATGTGAAAATTGGCGGAAAAGCTTTGGACTTACAAAAAAAATATAGCATGGCCAGCACAAATTATGTGTTGTCAGAGTCTGGTGACGGCATGACCATGTTTAGAGAAGCCAAGTTGTTGAAAGATAAGTTTATGGTGGATAATGAGATACTTATAGAGTACCTCACTAAAACTCTTAAAGGTGTTGTGGGGGATGTATACAGCAATCCTCAGGGGCAAGGACGAATTACAATAATTAAATGATACATGGGAGATTGTTATGAAAAAAACGCTTGTTCGCTTGCTGTTTATTGTGTGCATGTTTAGTCTTCCTGCCAATGCATTGGCGCGACAAAAGGTTTTACTGGATGCTGATATGGTGGAAGCATTTGACGATGGCATTGCCATGCTCATGCTTGCCGCTGCTCCGAGTATAGATCTCATTGGTGTGACCACTGTCAGCGGTAATTCTTGGGTGGAAGCCGGAACAGCCTTTACCATACGTCAATTGGAGCTTGCCGGCAAAAAAAATATTCCCGTAGCCATGGGCGCAGAGTTTCCTTTGCGTGCTAATCGTCACGAAACTCTTGAGGCGGAAAGAATTTTGTTCGGCATTGGGCACGATGTGTGGCTTGGTTCTTTTGGTTTGCCAAAGCCGCAAAGCTGGCAAGAATTTTATGAAAAGCACTATAAGACAAAGCCAAGTTTTGCACCCATTAAACAGCATGCTGTGGATTTTATAATAGAAAGTGTGCGCAAATATCCACATGAGCTAACCATTGCCGCCATTGGGCCTTGCACAAATTTAGCCTTGGCCATACGCAAGGCACCGGATATTATACCGCTTATAAAGCGAGTTATTTACATGGGCGGTGCTTTTTTTCAGCCGGGCAATGTTACGCCGGCCGCTGAATATAATTGGTGGTTTGACCCTGAAGCTGCTCGCATGAGCCTTCGTGCGCCGTTTAGGGAGCAAATTATGGTAGGCTTAGATGTTGCTGAAGATATTGAGTTTACATGGAAAGAATACGAACGAGTGCTTAAAACCTTAGGCGGCAATACTCTTGCGGACATGCTTGAAAAATCGCATGTAGGTGTAAGCTTCGGAAAAAATAAGAAATTTAGCCACTTTGTATGGGATGTTATTGTTTCTGCTATACTTATTGACCCACGGATCATTGCCGAAGAAACTGTGCATTATGTGGATGTTAACGATGCTTTTGGTTTGTCCTACGGGCAATCATTGGCGTATCCAAAAAATGGGCCCGCCGGAGCGCAAAAGGCACGCATTATTTTGGAAATAAATGAAGACCGTTTTTGGGATATGGTGAATGACGCCCGATACTGGAAGGGTATTGCGCCGTAATTGTTGAGTTTTTAAGTCTGCTTCGGGAGTATTGAAGGAGAAGAGGAACATTTGCTTTGGCAAAAATCCCTCTTCTCCTTAATGTATATGTCTATAAAAATTAGCCTTTCTGTGAAGCAATCCATTGCATTGCTTCATCAAGATTTAGGCTTCCTTCGTAGAGAGCTCGTCCGCTAATGGCGCCTTGCAGCGTGCTGTTGACGCTTAAAGGATAGAGCGCTTTTACATCTTCCATGCAAGCAACTCCGCCGGCAGCAATGACAGGTATTTGCGAAATGCTGCAAATATGCTCAAGTGCAGGCACATTTACACCGCTTTTCATTCCATCTCTGGCAATATCGGTGTAAATGACAAAGGCTGCTCCCACGTCTTGTAAGCGTGGCAATACTTCATCAATATTTTTTTTGGATTCTTCTACCCAGCCCTTGGTTTTTAGGCGCCCGTTTTCGGCATCGAGTGAAATACCCACTCGTCCGGGGAAGGCACTACACAACTCAGCGAATAATTTGGGTTCTTCGAGGGCAATGGTGCCAATAATAATTCTTTCGACTCCGGCGTCAAAATAAATGGTGGCTGTGCGTAAATCACGAATGCCGCCGCCTATTTGCACTGGAATATTGAGTGTGTGGCAGATATCGGCTACGATTTTGTAGCTACTGGCTTTTCCGCCAAATGCGCCGTCCAAATCCACCACATGCAGCCATGAGGCGCCGGCTGCTTGCCAAGCCTTGGCAGCATCAATGGCATTGTCTTCAAAAATCGTACTCTCGTCGGCGCGCCCTTGCTTTAGGCGTACAGCCTTGCCATCTTGGATATCAACCGCTGGAAAAATAATCATAACATTCTCACTTTATTTTAGTTTTTCGTTGGTATTGTAAGTGTAGGCTTTCGCTAAATTCATAAAATACATGATATTGAAAATGCGTCATAATGTCCATATATCAACAATAAGAAATGCAATATACCCATTTCTAAACTAAAATAGCTTACTTTGGCAAGCCGATAGAAGGCAAATTCCTAAAAAAATAGTTGTGCAGTAGAAAAAGTTTAAGGCTTTTGCCAAAAAAGTATTGCAGCGGCGCATTAATCAAGCCCTCCCTTGGTGCTCCGTACTATATTACCTTGAGCTTGGAGGATGCGCACAGCTTCAGCCAGTGCAAGGCCAAGCCCCTTGGCGGCGGATTCCAGTAAGTGGTGGCCGTTTTTACCATAATGAAAATTCACATGTAAATTACAGCGTAGTGCCGTTGCCAACGCTTTATAATGCTCACGCCAAAGGTCTTTTTCTTCTCCGCCAAGCATGGGCGGTAAAAGCTCTTCGCCGCGCCATTCAAGCCACGGTCTGCCGGATATATCGAGGGTAACATCAGCCAATGCCTCATCCATGGGCACACGCCCGTAACCAACACGGCTAATGCCCGTGCGATCGCCTAGTGCTTGCAAAATGGCTTGACCAAGGCATAGGCCAACGTCTTCGGCTGTATGATGTCCGTCAATGTGTAAATCTCCGGTGCAAGTAATGTTGACATCAAATTGCGCCCAGAAAAAAGTAAGCGTCAGAAGGTGGTCGAGCATTCCAATGCCTGTATTTACATTTACTTGCCCGGTACCATCCACATTAAGTTCTACGCTGATTTGTGTTTCTTTAGTGTTGCGCTCTAATTGTGCAATACGTGCATTTTGGCTCATGCGCTTTCCTCCTTTGTTTGCGTATTTTTTTCGTTATCTTCTTTGGCATCTACGTTTTTTTCATCTTCATCATTTTCATCGTCGTCGGAATTTTCATCTTTAGTCTTGGGCTTGCGTCCAAAAATGGCGGCAACACAAATACTTCCTTCATAAAGTATCATCATGGGTACAGCCATGAGAATTTGCGAAATCACGTCGGGCGGTGTCAAAATGGCGGCTAAAATGAAAATACATAAAATGGCGTAACGTCTGGCTTTGCGCATCATGGTAGCAGTGAGCACGCCCATGCGCGCAAGGAAAAACGTAAATAGCGGCATTTCAAAAATCAACCCAAAGGCGAGGAGCAATTTGAGTGCAAATGCAAGATATTCATTCAATGAAGGCATGGCGACGATTTGATCGCTGGCAAAGCCCACAAAAAAGGTAAAAGCGTAGGGGAAAACTACGAAAAAACAAAATGATGCGCCGGAAAAAAAGAAAATAGCAGAAATCAACGCTATGGGAATCATATATTTTTTTTCTTCTTCATATAATCCGGGCGAAATAAATTGCCATATCTGATAGAATATGTAGGGGCTTACAGCAAATATGGCCGCCACAAAACCCACTTTCATATATACAAAAAACGCTTCGGGCAAGGCGGTAAAGATAAGCTTTGAGCCTTCGGGCAGAGCGGCAACCAGCGGTTTACACAGCTCGGCAAAAAGAGGTTCGGCAAAGGTGTAGCAAACCACAAAGGCTAAGCCAATGGCTATGAAAGAACGCACAAGACGTGTGCGCAATTCGCCCAAATGCTCCATGAGCGTCATGCTT
Source organism: uncultured Desulfovibrionaceae bacterium (assembly GCA_964370525.1). GTDB lineage: Bacteria > Desulfobacterota > Desulfovibrionia > Desulfovibrionales > Desulfovibrionaceae > CAYJAD01. Next base: position 9,142 of record CAYJJP010000032.1, read on the forward strand.
TTCTCTTCGGGGGCAGTGGGTGCATTGCCGTCTTCGTCCAAGGGCGGCAAGCCTCGTTCCTCACGTGTTTTGCGGGGAGGTCGTGTGCCTTTTGGTTGATTGAGAGGGCGATCCTCTTCATTCTCCGCAAGCTCATTGCTCTCAGTGTTTTTATTACTTTCATTGTCCGTGGGCAAAACAGCATTTTGCGTGGCTTTTGCCAAGCTATTTTCCCCTTCAGTGGCTTCGGATTCAATGGCTTCGGAGGCAGTAGCCTTTTCTGCACTGTCGTCCACATTGTCCGCTGTGTCATTATCAGCTGTAGCGTGTGGAACTTGAGTATTTTCCTGCTGGTCGTCTTGCGTATTTTCTTGACTGACCGTGTGTTCCAATTGTTCGTTAGCTTTGGAATTGCTCATGCTTACCCCACAGTCTTTTCAGGGCTTTTTTGCGAACATTGTGCATGTTCTTCTTGAGCAAGGTTTGGAGTTTGTGCATCGGCTGCGGCTTTGGCAACGGCCTTTTCTACAGCTGTTTGAGTGCTCTCAGGTTCAGGTTTTTGCGCTTGTATATCTTCGTTGTTTGGCTGGTTTTCGTCCTTTTTAGCGGTACTGGCATCCGGAGTATAGTCCTTGGGGATGTCTTTGCTGTCATTGGAGCCAAAGAGTTCTTTTTCAGCTTGTTTTTTGCGCTCATCGTGTTCTTCTTGGGCTATTTCCGCATTCATCGTTCTTTGAAGATCAGTGCTTACACGTCGAAATTCACCCATGACCTTGCCAAGGGTTTTAGCAATTCCCGGTAAGGACTTTGGACCAAGGACCACAAGAGCCACCACTAAAATGACTAAAAGTTCTGTACTGCCTATGCCAAACATATGTTACTCCATTATTATGCATTGTGTAGCGAGCAGCATAAATGTTTTTGCGCTGCTACATAGAAATTAAAACATCAGTGGTTAAGCTGTATTTGCCTTTGGATTGTGCTTAAAGCGTATAGGGGGCGAGCAAGCCATTTAACCACGGCCGAAAAATACCTTTTTTATTGCGTATGGGTCAAGCTTTATGACGACATATATTTGCTTTCAAGGAAAAATAGTACTTCTTATGGAGTATGGTTGTATAATGTGGTAGCATGTTTCTTACTGTGTTGTTTCTGTAAATATTCGTAATTATATGGGTTATGAGTGGTGTGAGGCTTTGTGTATCGTTGTTCCTTGAATGTAATATGAGGAAAGTCAATTTTGGATTAAAAATTGCATAATTTTATTGAAGCAAAGAACTTGCATTATAGAATTTAAGATCATCCCGCAAACCTTAAAAGGCTTTGGAGGTATTATGAAAAGAATGTCGTTGTCTTTCTTGGCTTTTGCATTAGGTTCCACCTTTCTTACTTTAACTGTGCTTTCCTTGGCTGCCATGTCATAAAAATGACGTGGAGGTTGTGAGAAGCGATTCGTAGTTTTTTTTGCTGCGTACATCCGGACTTGTGGCCGTCGGGTGTCTTTTTATTAAGTATTTAAAAAGTTTAAACATGTTCTTTGCGATAATATGGCATTTGCCATAGTTTTTTTTATCCCCTTGCGTAAAATTTTATGTGAGGGGAATTTTTTTTTATTTTTTAAAATTTTTTTTTGTGTATAAAAAGACAATTTTTAGTATATACAAACTCTAGACAATATTTAAGGTACTTAGAATGAACTTTAAACCATGCTTAGGCACGCTTATTGCTAATTCAATTGTAAGAAAAATAATGCATCTTGCCGTCATCGTTAGTTTTATGTTAGGGTGTCTTATATCGATTTAGGTGAGGTAGGCTCACTTACTATTTAATAAAACTTTTACATTTTTCCGGTGTAAAAAAATACATCACGGAGGTACATTATGTTATTTCGTATTATTTGTTCGGCAGTTTTAGTTTTGTCGTTGGCAGGCACAGCAATGGCTCAAGATATGGCAGGGCTTTATGGTGGCTTTAAGTTTATCGATTCTTACCAAACCCAATGGGGCGGTGGCAGTGCCAATGGCTCCGGTTCGCAAAATACTGTGGGTATGGGGTTTCTTATCGGTATGGATTTTTATCAGCAATCTGAAACCCCTATTCGTACAGAGCTAGAATTTGCCATGCGTACCATGTATGAAAGCGAAGGACATCTTGCTTTTGTTAACTATAAGAGTGATATCGAATATAATATTCACACGCTTATGGGTAGTGCTTATTATGATTTCCACAATGAATCCATTGTAACTCCGTATTTGGGCGCCGGTATCGGTGCCGGTTTTGTAACCGGAAATTATGAGATTAATAATAATAGTCGTAAGATTGACGATACCGTTTTGGCATGGCATGCCAGCGCCGGTGTTGGCGTGGCACTTACGGATTCTGTGTCTGCTGACCTTGGCTATCGTTACCTTGGTACAAGCAACGTAACTTCACATTTTTGGGGTAATGAAGTGGAAACCGATATTAGCGCTCATGAATTCAGCATAGGCTTACGTTTTGGTTTTTAGCGATTAAATATATAAAATATAATCAAAAAGGCTCTTGTGTGTTCAGAGACACAGGGGTCTTTTTTTATGGAATAAATTGCTTGTCACCCGTGAAAGAGAAGTATATAGTGCCTCGCACAATTTATTTTAAGGCAGTTCGCTTCAACTTTTAACAAAAAACATATTTATGCAAAATAATAACTTTCTTCGTAACGTGGCGATTATCGCCCACGTAGACCATGGTAAAACCACTCTTGTGGATGCTCTTTTTCGTCAAAGCGGTGTTTTTCGTGCTGATCAGCAAGTAGATGACCGTATTATGGACAGTATGGACCTTGAGCGTGAGCGTGGCATTACCATTGCGGCAAAAAACTGCGCTGTTTCTTTCAACGGTGTAAAAATTAATATTATCGACACCCCCGGCCACGCCGACTTTGGTGGCGAAGTTGAGCGTGCTCTTTCCATGGCAAGCGGAGCCATTTTGCTGGTGGATGCCTCAGAAGGCCCATTGCCGCAAACTCGCTTTGTGCTTCGTAAAACCTTGGAAGCCGGTTTGCCTGTGGTGGTGGTTGTCAATAAAATTGACCGTAAGGACGCTCGTGCCCAAGAAGTGCTTAATGAAGTATATGACCTATTTATTGACTTGGATGCCGATGAAGAACAGCTGGAATTTCCTGTGCTTTATGCCATTGGGCGTGAAGGCGTTGCCATGCGTGCTTTGGATGAAGAGCGTGTGAGTCTTGCGCCTCTTTTTGAAACTATCCTTGAGCATATCCCCGGGCCTGCTTATGATGAAACAGAACCATTTCAAATGCTTGTGGCTGACCTTGATTATTCTGATTATCTTGGACGCTTGGCGGTTGGGCGTATCATACACGGAAAAATCCATGCAAAGGATGCTCTCATGTGTATGGGTGAAGATGGTAAGGGGCAACCTCTTCGTGTAAGCAAGCTACAAGTATATCAAGGATTACGTCTTGCAGAGGTGGAGAGCGCCGAGCCGGGTGATATTGTGGTGCTTGCCGGTATAGAAGATGTGACCATTGGTGATACTATCTGTACTAAGGATAATCCACGCACCTTGCCCCGCATTCGAGTGGATGAGCCGACGGTGGCCATGCGCTTTGGTATTAATACCTCACCCCTTGCCGGACGTGAAGGCAAGCTTGTGCAAACTCGTGTCATTTGGGATCGTTTGGTGCGTGAAGCCTTGCGCAATGTGGCTGTGCGTGTGGAAGAAACCACAGATAGGGACGCATTTTTGGTTAAAGGTCGCGGAGAATTTCAAATGGCTATTTTGATAGAACAAATGCGCCGTGAAGGTTTTGAATTGTCCGTAGGACGCCCAGAAGTTATCTTGAAAAAGTCCGAAACAGGCAAAACACTTGAACCCATTGAACATTTATACATTGACTGTGATGAAGCCTTTATGGGTGTTGTTACCGAAAAGCTTGCACAGCGCAAAGGGCGCATGCTCAATTGCATGAATGATAAAAGTGGCGGAAGTGGTCGTGTGCGCATGGAATTTTCAGTTCCATCACGAGGGCTTATTGGCTATCGTGATGAATTTTTGACAGATACGCGCGGTACCGGTATTATGAACTCACTGCTTGCCGGATATGAAGAGTGGCGTGGAGATTTCCCGACCCGTTATAGTGGATCCATTGTGTGTGATCGTTCCGGTTCAGCTGTACCTTATGCGTTATTTAACCTTGAGCCTCGTGGAATATTGTTTGTTCCTGCCGGAGTTCCTGTATACGAAGGTATGATTGTCGGTGAACATAACCGTGAAAATGATATTGATGTGAATCCTTGCAAAGAAAAGAAGCTTACCAATATGCGTGCCTCCGGAAAAGATGAAAATGTCATCTTAACGCCGGTGCGCCCCATGACTTTAGAATTTGCATTGCATTTTGTGCGTGAAGATGAAATGGTTGAGGTTACGCCTGAATCCATTCGCTTGCGTAAAAACATTCTTTCAGCGCAAAAACGCCACCAAAGCCTTGGCGCACGAAAAAAGGCAGCTGAGTCAACGGGTGGTTAAGTATTAGCTTAAAGGGAGTTATATGAAAGTTACAGAACTTACACATCCTCTTGTGCAACATAAGCTTGGCGTGTTGCGTGGGTCTTTGGCTACGCAAACATTTCGTGATATCACCAATGAATTATGCGCTTTTTTGGCCTATGAAGCCACAAAGGATTTGCCTTTGTTACCCACGGTGGTCAAGGGTTTTTCCGGTGATGTGCAGGTCAAGGAAGTCGATGGGAAAATGCTGACGGTGGTTCCCATTTTGCGTGCTGGTATGGGTATGCTCAATGGCTTTTTGCAGCTTATTCCCGGAGCAAAAGTGAGTACCATTGGTTTGTATCGTGACGAAGACAGTTTAACTCCGGTGAGTTATTTTACAAAACTTGCGGATAATATGCCGGAGCGTACTGCTTTTATTCTTGATCCTATGTTGGCTACGGGCGGTTCGCTTATTGCTGCTGTGGACATCTTAAAGGATGCCGGTTGTAAGGATATCTGTGCTTTATGTATAATTGCTGCTCCCGAAGGCATTGCGGCCTTACAGAAGGCACATTCTGATGTAAAACTATTTACCTGCGCCATTGACGAAAAACT
>CAYJJP010000033.1:0-9687 GCA_964370525.1 uncultured Desulfovibrionaceae bacterium
TTCACGCCTAAGCCGTGTTGAAATATAGTGCCAAGTGCAGTTTCAGCTGTTGGGTTGCCTTGCATTGCTGATTTTTCTATCCAAAATACCGCTTTATTTATATCTTTGGGAACAACTTCACCTTTTTCGTATAATATACCTAGAGTTACCTGAGCATAGCTATTGTTTTGCTCTGCAAATTTTTCAAATAATTCAACAGCTTTTTTCACATCTTGAGCAATGCCATTGCCATTCATGTATTTATTTGCGAGACTCATTTGAGCGCGCACATCACCCTTTTTTGCGGCTTTTTCATACAAGGCGATGGCTTTTTCATGATTTTGCGCAATTCCCATGCCATTTTCATACATAAAGGCAAGATTTGTTTGGGCGGCAGCATAGCCTTGTTCGGCGGCTTTTTCGTACCAAAAAACAGCTTTGGCTAAATCTTTTGTCACTCCTGTGCCGGCTTCGTATAATAGTCCAAGAGCAACTTGAGCATAGGCATAGTTTTGTGCTGCTGATTTTTCATATAAATCAAGAGCTTTTTTCAGGTCTTGGGGTATTCCCTTGCCTCGTTCGTATAAATCGCCAAGATTAAATTGGGCGCGCGCATAATCATGCTGCACTGCTTTTTCATACCAAGCAACGGCTTGCTTTATGTCTTGCGTCACTCCGTAGCCATTTTCATACATAACACCAAGATTTGTTTGAGCAACCGGATAGCCTTGCTCGGCTGCTTTTCTATATAACGAAACAGCTTTGGATAAATCTTTCGGCACACCTTGGCCTCTTTCGTATAAGACACCAAGTCCAACTTGAGCATAGGCATTGTTCTGTGCAGCTGATTTTTTAAACAATTCAACTGCTTTTTTTAAATCTTGAGGCACACCCTTACCCGTTAAATATATACCACCAAGATTGTTTTGCGCGCGTGAATCCCCATGTTCCGCTGCTTTTTCATACCAAGCAATGGCTTGCTTTAGATCTTGCGTCACTCCGTAGCCGTTTTCATACATAACGGCAAGATTTGTTTGAGCAATCGAATAACCTAACTTAGCTGCTTTTTCATACCAAAACAAAGCCTTGCTTAAATCTTTCGCAACTCCATTACCGCTTTCGTACAATAAACCAAGCTCTACTTGAGAATATACATTATTTTGATTAGCAGATTGTTCATACAGCTTCACGGCTTTTGTTAAATCTTGAGGAACACCATTGGCTTTAGCATATATAGTTGCAAGCAAAAATAAGGCACGCCCATCTCCTTTTTTTCCGGCTTCGCTGTATAATTCAATGGCTTTATTAATATTTTTCGCCATTCCCAAAGCGTTTTCATGCATAAAAGCAAGATTGGTCAGTGCTGCAGCGTAGCCTTGAGCGGCTGCTTTTTCATACCATTCTATGGCTTTTTTTAAATCTTTCTCAACACCCTTTCCTTCGTTATACAAAATCGCCAAATTATTTTGTGCAATGGCATAGCCTAGCTTGGCTGCTTTTTCATAGTATGCAAAGGCTTTTTTTACATCTTGAGGCATTTCCTGACCATTTTCATACATATTAGCTAAAATATTCAAGGCCTGAGCATTTCCATGCTCAGCTGCTTTTTTCAGCCATTCAATACCTTTTTTAATATCTTTTGGCGCGTGTACTCCATAAAGATAATATTGCGCCACATTGAGTTCAGCAACGTCTGAGCCTTGCTCTGCCGCTTTTAGGTACCATGAAAAAGCCGTATTTAAATTTTTTTCAACTCCTACACCTTGAGAATAAAAAATTCCAAGAGCATTTTGAGCAGAAACATTTCCTTGAACTGCGGATTTTTCCATCCAAAAAAAGGCTTGCTTATAATCTTTTTCAATTCCCATACCTTGAGCGTACATGCGTGCAAGATAAAATTGAGCCTGAGGTTCCCCTTGTTCTGCTGATTTTCTAAACCATTTAACTGCCTTGGCATAATCTTTTTCAATACCATCGCCTGTGGCATAATGCCGTGCTAAGTTCAACTGAGCCAGATAATTACCTTTTTCAGCTGCTTTTTTGAAAAGTTCCACGGCTTGCTTTGAATCTTTTTCCACGCCCTTACCTTCAGCATAATACACACCAAGGTCATTTTGAGAAACAGCAAAGCCTTGTTCTGCAGCTTTCATAAGCCACTGTAAAGACTGCTTGGTATCATGTTCTTCAACAAGCCCATTTTCTATTAAAACAGCGAGCTTATGTTGAGCGCTGGCAAAGCCTTGCTCTGCTGATTTAGTAAACCATACAATGGCTTGCTTCATATCTTTTTTAGTGCCAATTCCTTTTTGATATAAATTTCCCAAGTTAAATTGAGCATTTACATTTCCTTGTTCGGCAGCTTTTTTATAATATATATAGGCTTTTTCCACATCCTTAGGTACACCAAGGCCATCAGCATACATTACGCCAAGATAATTGTGCGCAACAGTATACCCTTCTTCGGATGCTTTTTGAAACCATTTAAATGCTTCTTTATAATCAACAGCTATACCATCACCTTGATAATACATAATGGCAAGTCGCAAATACACACCAACATTTCCTTTATCTGCAGATTTGCGATAATATTCAATGGCTTTTTTTAAGTCCTGCTTAAAGCCATTTCCAACATGATACATAATACCAAGGCTATACAAGGCTGTAACATTTTCGCTGTCTTCGACTAACTGAAGGTAAATTTTTGCAGCTTCGGCATATTTTTCTTCAATTTCAAGTCCGGTAGCCTTATTGAGCAAAGCCTTGGTATCAAGCTTTTCTTGTGCATAGGCAGCATTAAGCCCTATACATGAAAAAATGTACAATCCAAAAAGTAAACATTTAAAATACATTGATATTTTTTGCAGATACTGCATACTGAGCCTCTCTCCAGTTCATGAATATTTATAATGACTATCAAAAACGTAGAATTTGTGGTTATATAACAAACGCATACAAGACAAAGTCAGTTGCATTGCTACAATTTGGAAATTGCATAAAACAAGAGGAAAAAAACATTATTCATATTCTTTTCCTCTTAAAATATACTCTCACCCAAGGTGTGCTTGCTTCAAGCGTATTAGACCGTGACAAATCCTTAGAAAATTTTTCTTCTCTACTAAAACAATTATTTACTCAACTTTACGCCAGCTTTTTGCAAAACGCTACGCAAGCGCTCAACATTGGCTTGTTCCATTGCAACCATGGGCAAACGAAATTCCTTTTCTATTAAGCCCATTAAATAAAGTGATGTCTTCACCGGTGCCGGATTCGTTTCCATAAACATGGCATGATGTATCGGCATTAGCTCAAAATGAATTTTTTGTGCTTTAGCAATATCTTTTGCTTTCCAAGCAGCTACAAGTTGTGCCATTGCTTTGGGCATAATATTTGAAGTAACTGAAATAACACCGCAGCCTCCAACGCTCATAAGAGGTAGCACGGTAAAGTCATCTCCGGAAAGTACCTGAAAATTTGGCGGACATGCTTCAAGCACGTCTGATACTTGCGTCAAATCGCCAGTGGCTTCTTTTATGCCAACAACGCTTTTAAATTCCTTGGCAATCCTTGCGGCGGTAGCCGGCAATAAATTACATCCCGTACGCCCAGGCACATTATACATAATAATGGGAATATCAACAGCTAAGGCAACGGTCTTATAGTGTTGATAAAGACCCTCTTGAGTTGGTTTGTTATAATAGGGAGTTATAAGCAAAGCTCCCGTAGCTCCAGCCTCTTTGGCAAAACGAGCAAGATGTATAGATTCATGTGTATTGTTAGAACCAGCACCAGCAAGCACAGGCACACGCCCCTTTACTTGATCAATGCATATTTCAATAACTCTTTCATGTTCTTTGTGGCTTAAAGTGGCAGATTCGCCAGTTGTTCCGCAGGGAACCAAACCGTCAATCCCTTCCTCAATTTGCCATTCAATGAACGCACGATACCTTTCCTCGTCCACTTCACCATTATGAAAAGGCGTGGCCAAGGCCGTAAATGCACCTGTAAACTGCATAAAACCCTCTTACAAACTTCTAAAATACATACTTACTACTGATTAAGATATTCTTTCAACTCTTTGCCAGCACGGAAAAAAGGCAAACGCTTTGGCTTTACGTCTACACTGTCGCCAGTCTTAGGGTTACGTCCGGTATACCCTTCGTATTCTTTGACCTTAAAGGATCCAAATCCTCTAATTTCAACTCTTTCGCCGGCGAGTAAAGATTCTTTCATGCAGTCCACAAATGTTGACACAACAAGCACAGATTCCTCCATTGGAATATTGGTTTCATCCGCAAGAGCCTTAATAAGTTCACTTTTATTCATAGCAATCTCCAAAATAATATTGTTTTTCTCTATAACACGCAAATTACAGGATTATCTTATAAAAGTAAATACCTATTCGTCTAAAATATGCAAAACATTTCTTTTTTCTAGTAAATCTAGCATATTTAACCGTAATTTTTGAATTTTTTGAGCTAAAGATTCTATATCGACACTTGCCGGAGAGCCGTTGGCTATACTTAAAAAAGCCTTTTGTAAGCGTACAGCTTCCACAATTTTCATATCGGTACGCACAGAACCAAGCAAAATAGGTTCAATTCCCAAAAATTTCTTACAAGCCATGGACAACTTATTAAAGGTGGCTTTTTCTTCCTTGGGAGATTCAACATTGTTTACCACAATAATAAAATCCTTAATGCCATATTCTGTATACAATATCTTAATGAGCGCATAACCATCGGTGAGCGAAGGCGGTTCCGGAGTGATTATCACAATGCGTACAGCAGCCATCACCGCAAAAGATTGAACCATTTCGGTTATACCGGCTCCCAAATCCATAAATACATAGTGGTATCTACTCAAAAGAGGATTTAAGCGCTTAAGCAAGAGTTCACGTTGGTCAGAGTCCAGCTCCACAAGTTCCGGCATGCCGGAAGCGGCAGGCAAAACATCAAGACCTGTGCTAAGCGTATGCAAAACATCCTTCATATCACAATTACCAAGCAAAGCATCTTGTATGGTTTTGTCCGGAGAAATGCCGAGCAAAACATCAAGATTAGCAAGCCCCATATCGCAATCCATCACTAAAGTTGGAAAACCCATCAGCTGTAAAGCGTAGGCAAGATTCAACGTAAGGTTAGTTTTACCAACACCACCCTTACCGCTCATTACACAAACGCTCATAGTCGTATTTGCCATTTTAGACCTCATCACTATCACCAAAAAGAAAGCGCTTTTCGTGACTATGCACAAGAGTAAGCCTGTCTTCGTAGGGGTTGCTTGGTTTTTTATAAATACAAAGTGCCTTGCGCTGCTGTTGCGCATCAAGTAAAGCCGAATGGGCATGCTCCAAAAAGTCTTTCACCGTTTCGTCACCGCCCAAATGCGAAGCGATGCCAACATGCAAGGATAGCTGCTTTTCTTGGCAAAATTCAAGAACATCATCAAGTATAAGTTGTGCTTTGAAAGCATTTGCCCCGGGTATAATGAGGGCAAAGTTTTTTGTGTTCAAAATCCCCAATCGGTCACACTCTGCCGCATGTTCTTTCAGTGCTGCATGTAAAATTCGTGTCGCTTTTTCAAGGTCAAAGTGCTCATCTTGTAGACTTAGCTGACCAAGAGTTAGGAAGGTATTGCTACGCTTTGCACGCTCTACTTCTTGCTCTAAATGCTTAAAAAATGAAGCAGACAAAAGTAAATGATCCAACACTTGTTCCGATTCGGCGCCACTTGCTGACTCAGTACAGGCCAGATGCCAAGCAATGGGCGATCTTTCCCTGTCAAGCTCAAGCGCGCACCAACCTTCCGAAAGGGTCATTTTTCGCACTTCTTTCCAAGTCTTCATATCAAGATTTCGCATAAGCTTTGCTATCACAAAATAACAAGGATTGTGCCCATGTGAATCTTCTTGGGTGCCGCCAAGTTCTTTTTGCGCAATAAAAAGTTCATTCAGCAATTTATCGGCGAATGATTCATTTTCTTGCAAAAAGTCTTGCGATGAAGAAGAAATATTTGTTTTATTTTTTGTCATGTTGGTATAAAAGGTAATCGCGTTGAAAATTATCGATGCGCCCATTAAGCACAGCGTCCACATCTCCCACTTCTGTATTACTTCTATGATCTTTTACTAAACGATACGGATGCATGGTATAGGTGCGTATTTGGCTTCCAAAAGCAATGCTGTCCTTATCAGCATATTGCGCTTGGCGTTCAGCATTTTTTTTACGCAACGCTAAATCATACAATCTGGCTCGCAAAATTTGCAAGGCTGTTTCTTTATTATGATGCTGTGATTTTTCATTTTGACACTGAGCCGTTGTACCTGTGGGGATGTGTGTCACCCTTACAGCTGAGCTTGTGGTGTTCACGCTTTGCCCTCCGGGACCGCTGGCGCGAAAAGTATCAAAACGTAAATCAGTTTCCTTTAATTCAATATTAATGTCCTGCCCGGCATCGGGGATAATGTCCACCGAAGCAAAGGACGTATGCCTACGACCTGATGAATCGAAGGGCGAAATGCGTATAAGCCTGTGTATTCCTCGCTCGCTCTTTAACAATCCAAATGCGTTTGGCCCGCTAATGCGTAAAGTTACACTTTTAATACCCGCTTCATCACCATTTAATAAGTCTAATTCTTCCACTTTATACTTGTGTGCGGCAGCCCAGCGTACATACATACGCAAGAGCATTTCTGCCCAATCTTGTGACTCCGTTCCGCCAGCCCCCGGATGAATTTCCAAAATTGCATTGTGCATATCTTCTTCAGCGCTTAAAAGCATATACATCTCAGTTTCTGCCAATAAGTCGCTCAGCTCTTGCACTTGCAAAGCTAAAGTTTGCAAAACTTCATCGGCTTCAGCGGAGTTTTTTTCCGAATAATCACCGGCAAGCGCAAGCCAGTCTTGCATATCTTTATAGCAACTTTCAAGTTGCTTAAGTCGTGCAATTTCTGCTTCAAGCCTTCGTTTTTCTTGTAAAACAGGGGTTAACGATACAGGGTCATTCCATGCATCAGGTTTTGCCAGTTGTTCTTCTATGTTTGCCAAGTTTTTTTCATGGCTTGCAAGGTCAAAGCCGCCCCCAAAGCAAGGTAAATCGCTCTGTAAGCGGAGTGCAACGTGTTCGTAGTTCGGCTAATTGTAGCATATGGTATTTCTTTTTAAAATTGTTTGCGATTTACGGTTGTTCGACCCTTTAGTAATGAATAAATACAAATTAAAAAAATTACAAGAAAAATATACGGTATGAAAGAATATATTTTGTGAAAAACCGTTGTGCCGTTTTTCACCTTAGCTACACCCGTAAGTGCTGTGGCTTGAAACTGCTTACCTTGTAAATGTATGCGCCCAAAATTGTCCACGATGGCAGAAATACCCGTATTGGTGGAGCGCACCAAAAATCTCCCCTGCTCCACTGCGCGCATTATGGCTAAATCAAGATGTTGCTTTGGAGCGGGAGAATTTCCAAACCAACCATCATTACTTATAATCAACAATACATTTGCACCATATTTCACGCGCTCTTGCGCAAGATATGGAAATATTCCCTCATAGCAAATAAGCATACCAAGGGCAAGATTGTCAAAATTAATCGGGTTTGGTTGCGTACCGGGTGTAAATGTTCCCACGCCTTGCAAGAGTGCTTGCAAGAAATCAAACTCTAAAAAGCGTGGCACATATTCACCAAAGGGCACCAAATGCACTTTATCATAGTATCCGCCAAGCTTACCGTCAGCACGCAAAAAATAGGCTCTGTTAAATGGTCGATTTTGCCCGTAGACACTTCGGTTCACAGCCGGCGCTCCAACCAACAGAGGCGTTTGCATTTCTCGCACAAACTCAAGCACTCTTCGTCCAAGTTCCGGATGGGCATCCAAATAAAAGGGCATGGATGTTTCCGGCCAAATAAGCAAGGGGGTAATGCCCTCTTCCTTTTCTTGCAGTTCGCTTAAAGCTTTACGGCTTAAATCTTCATAAATTTTCACCGTAGCTCGTTGATTTTCCTTTTCCCACTTCACATTTTGATCCACATTACCCTCAACCATAATCACAGAAAAAGCACCTTCATTCTTGGCATTTAATTCTGCTTTCGGGTGAGTATGCAATGTCCAAGCCCCCCACAAGACGACAACTCCAAAACATAGGAACGCAAGGCAAGCCAAGCTTATGCGAACATTTTTAATATGCTGTCCAAAGGCAGGGTAAATACTTTCTGCACAAAAAAGCGTCATGGCAACAAATACAGCCGAAAGCCCAAAAGCACCCACAAGCGATGCTCCTTGAATGAGCAAAGGCCAAGGGGCGAAGGCAGAACTTAATTCAAGCCACGCAAAACCTGTAAGAAAAAAAGAACGTACAAATTCAAGAGCATACCAAACGCAAGCAAGGGCAATTATTCTGCGTATCGGTTTTTCCGGCATGCACTTTCCAAGATAATGAGCCAGTAAAGCAAAAAAACCACCATACAAACCCACATACGCAGCAATGGCCATGGCACAAGGAATGGCCAACAACAAAGGCAAGCCCCCCACTTCTCTTACCGGAATGGTGAGCCAATAAAGGGCAGCTGTATTGCCTATTATCCCCAAAAGCCAACCATACCGAAAGGCCATGCCCCCGGTATGCAGATGCGCCCCCAAATAATACAAGGACATGGGGTACAGCAATGCTAAAAGAGGAATATGAATAATATCATTAGGATACCCAAGCAGCCGCCCAAATATACCCAATGCTAACAGCGCAAAAAGAAAAAAATTACTGTTCACAGTATGCGAAAGCATAGCCTTGGAAGTAGAGTTCTTGGGCAATGCGTGCACCCCTTCCTTTCAATCTACGGCTACAACAGTTGTCTCTTGTGAAGTTTTTTGCACAAAGATGCGACGAATAAATTTAACGTCAGCTTCTTTTACCTCAAAAGTCCAACCATTGATATGAAAAACCTCGCCCTCAATGGGAACATGCCCTGCTTGCAAGCTTAAATAGCCGCCAATGGTATCAACTTCATCAGAAACTATATCAATACCAAGCTCTACTAAATCTTCCAAATACGCACGCCCGGTAAGCTCGTAACTTGCGTTATCAAGTGCTCGAATATCATCTTCTTTTGGGGCATCATGCTCATCTTCGATGTCGCCCACTATTTCCTCAAGCACATCCTCAATGGTTATGAGCCCGGAAGTTCCGCCATATTCGTCAAGGGCAATGGCGATATGCAATTTTTTTGTACGAAATTCTTGTAAAAGTTCAAGAACACTCTTGGTTTCCGGCACAAAAAACGGATCACGCATAATATCATCCACGAGCATATGCACTTCATGAATATTCACTAAATCCCGCAATAAATCCTTGGCGTGCACCACTCCGATAATATTATCGCGTGTGTCGTTAAAAACAGGTATACGAGAATGTCCTGAATTTACTATGCATTGAGCTGCTTCAAAAAGCGGTGTTTGGGATGGCACGCAATCAATATCCGTGCGTGGAGTCATGACATCTTGCACTTGCAAGTCATCAATGCGCAAAATACTCAGCAACATAGATTCTTCATCTGCTGCCACTTCGCCTTCAGCGCGAGCTTCTGAAATAGCTTTTTCCAAAGATTCATCATCAGCACGGCGAAATAATTTTGCAAACCGTGACCAAAGTGTACTGTCGGAGCCTGCGTCCAAGCGATCCTCCATGGTAAGGGTTAAAGAAGGGGCAAGTATAA
>CAYJJP010000033.1:9787-13899 GCA_964370525.1 uncultured Desulfovibrionaceae bacterium
GAGCCTGCGTCCAAGCGATCCTCCATGGTAAGGGTTAAAGAAGGGGCAAGTATAACGCACTTGCCGTAAAAAAGAAAGTGCTGTTCACAGCAATTTTTTTTTCAAAACACAATTCAAAAAAGCATTTACAAGAAAGCCTCTTCAAAATGCTTGCATTATTATTGACAAAATATCTTTCTGATTACCTAAACATCAACTTTAGAATCATAAAAGGTATAAATACCTTTACGTTTTTTTGACCTATACAAAGCCTTATCGGCATTATGATACAGTTCTTCATAGTCTGCACCGTCTTTAGAAAATAGGGCAATACCTATGCTGCACGATATATTCACTTCCACTTCATCATCTCTATGGGTTTGACGGAAAAATTTAAGCACATTATCCAATTTTACCAATAAAGCTCCAAGTTTGGGCATATTTTTAATATATACCAAAAACTCATCGCCACCTATCCTGCCAACAATATCATCACTGCGGAAAATTCCCGACAAACCATTGGCTAAGTCCTTAATAACTTTATCACCATAGGCATGTCCCAAACTGTCGTTAATCATCTTAAAATTATCAACATCCACAATACAAAGCACGCCCCTCTGGGTACTTTGCAAAGACAACTCACGACAAATCAACTCAGCAGTTGCAATTTTATTGTAAAGGCCGGTAAATGCATCACGCTGAACATCATCACGCAATTTTTGCAGCGAGCGAGTTTCTTCGTCAACATTCTTAATTTCACCAATGGCTTTGACCGTATTTTCATCATGGTCAACCCATGCATTTTGGCGCATTTGACACCAAAACCATGCTCCGTGAGCATTTTTAATTCGCACAAGATGCTCAGCAGTCTTTTTTCCTGTCTGCAATGCACATTGCATGGCTTCAAAGTTATCTAAATCGTCAGGATGAATAACATCAATACTCACTTCATAATAATCCTTGGAGTCTTTTGGCAAAGGATACTGAAATTTCTTAAAAAATTGCTGTGTGGTTCGTAATTCCTTTTTTACCCAATCATATTCATAAAGTATTTTTTCAAAATTTTCAAAGATATGCTTATAGCGCTCTGAAGTCTTTTGATTATATAGCTCACTCTTTTTACGTTCGGTTATATTGGTAATAATACTCCAAAACCAGCGCCCACCCGAATCTTCCATAAAGCGCGTCGTTTCAAGAATCCATACTACAGAAGAATCCTTAAATTGTAAACGATATTCAATAATAGCAAATTCTTGACCTGTAGAATGCAAGGATTGAAGGCTGTTGCGAACTGACCAAACATCCTTAGGATGCACAAGCTTACTCCAACTACTCTCATAGTCTTCTTTCAATTGCTCGCTTGTTATATTCAAAGTCGTCAAGAGCGAACGCCCATAGTCAAGCACTGTCCACTGCTCATCATCCTTAAAGCGCACCACGCCACAAGGAATCTCGTCAAAAAGCCATTGCAAGCGATTGGCATAATGCTCTGCATGTTTTCTTTCTTTGCGCATGGAACGCACAATAAAATAAATAACCATGCCGCAAAAAGCTATCCACAAAAAAGCTGCGCCAAGAATCACGTACACAATGCCAGAAAGGCGCTGGCTTATGACATTTTCGGGTATACTTGTAACAACCATTCGATCTCGATCGGGAGTTGGGGTAAAGCTCAAATAATATGAAACATTTCCCATAAAAATCTTTTCGAAATCCTGTCTGCCGACTTTAATGCTGTGTGCAAGTCGTCGTATGGCTGCTGGGGAATTATGGGGGGAAGAACCCCAAACAATCAATGCATTTTCCCCTAAAGAAATAGAAGGGGCAGTCCCGTCAAGAACAGTACCGTTACTGTCAAGTATGGAAAAACTCACTTCTTTATCTATGCTCTCAGGTAGAAAAACTTCACGCAAGCCAGAATGCTCTGTACCACTAAAAAGCATACCAAGATATTTATTTTGATATCTGACGGGAGTTGTATACATATAGAGATATTCACCAACTCCATCTATATAGCCCATAGCATACAAATGCTCTCGCGTATTTAATAAAAGCTCCTTGGTTTTATCGTCAAATTCCACAATGCTGTTTGGCTTAGAAGCCATATGCAACTGTTTATTAACGCCAATATAACCAAGAAAACTAAATTTTTTTGCAAACTTCAAGGATTGATTAAGAGAGTGTTCAACATTTTGCATTGTATCAACGCTCAAATCATAAGCCAAATTATCTGCAATGGCTTCAAGGTATTCCTTGGTATCTGTGGAGCTATTATAAAGAGTTTGTGCAATATTTATAGAAGTGGCACTAAGCGTATTAAACGCTTGATCTTTATAGGTATTTTCGAAAGTTTGCACAAAAACATACCCAAGAGCTGTCAAAAAAATTGAACAGATCATCAACCCCACAACTACATATACTGCTTTATGCATAAAACGCTTAACTTTCATGGTATATCTCAAAAGTTTTTTCGAATCGATATAGTACAAAATTCATTCGGTTGCCATATTTTTAATGTTATTTGACCTCAACTAATAGACTATTTCATAAAAAAAGACAAGCAAAGATTTCTCTCAATTCTATCCATACAAGATATATTGAATTTGCTAATAATAACTATTAACAAAGCAAACGGAGCTCTGACTGTACTTCCTATACCTTAATATTAAGTTCTTTCATTTTAAGCCAAAGCTGTTTGCGTGTGATGCCCAAATGTTCGGCGGCAAGCATTTTTTTACCGCCGGTGTGTTTGAGAGCTTCGAGGATGCGTGCTGTTTCAACTTGCGCTCTTGTTTGTGAAAGAGTTAAGGTTTCGGCAGTATTTTCCGCCTGTTTGGGTGATTTTTCTTGTAATGACAAAGCATGTTCACGGATACGTTCGGGCAGTTCTGCCACGCGGATAATGTCTTCTGTGGCAAGAAGCACGGCCCTTTCGATGCTATTTCTCAGTTCACGTACATTGCCAGGGTAGGCGTAGGTATATAGGGCTTGTTTTGCTTCTTCCGATAGCTGCAACTTACGATTGTGTGCAGAGCAAAATTTTTCTAAGAAATAGGCTATGAGTAAGGGTATATCCTCACCACGCACACAAAGCGGCGGTAAGTGTATGGGCACAATATTTATACGATAGTAAAGGTCTTCTCGGAATGTTTTTTGCTCCATAGCTTCTTCCAAATCCTTGGCTGTCGCAAAAATCATGCGTACTTGCACCTTATGAGAAGTATTGCTCCCAATGGGGGTGATTTCTTGGTCTTCCAACACACGCAAGAGTTTGGCTTGAATGGCTAGCGGCATTTCCCCAAGTTCATCAAAAAATATAGTTCCACCATTGGCTGCATCAAATTTACCCTTACGAGCGTTTTGTGCGCCGGTAAAAGCGCCTTTTTCGTGCCCAAACAGCTCAGATTCCAATAAATGCTCGGGCAAAGCCGCACAGTTAATTTTAATGAAAGGCTTTGCGGCTCTGGCGCTCAAATTGTGCAACGCAGAGGCGACAAGTTCCTTACCTCCACCGCTAGGACCACGGATAAGCACCGGTACGCACGCATCAGCAATGGAACGGATTCGCTCAAACACCTTAAGCATAGCAGGACTCTTACCTATAAATTCTTTACCTTGCTCATATTTAAGGCGTGTATTTTCCTTTTTTAAGTCTAAATACTTAAAATATCTCTCCACCACAATAAGCAGCCCATCGCTTTGGAAGGGCTTGCTCAAAAAATCAAATGCACCATCTTTAATAGCTTGTACGGCAAGCTCTACTTCGGCAAAAGCGGTGATGATAATAACACCCAAATCCGGAGTATATTCACGAATGTGCTGTAAAAGCTCAAGTCCACTCATGCCGGGCATACGCAAATCACTTATCACCAAGTCGTAGTTATTTTCACTAAGCAAGGTAAGAGCCTCTTCGGCACTACTTGCATCATGAACGTCATAGCCGACTTTTTGTAAGGTATGATGCATACCTAAACGCATGGAAAGCTCATCTTCAACCAATAGTATGGAATGTGTACTCATTGTAATCTCTCAATATATAATTCTAAGGATACATTTATTTATTATTGTGGCTATTGCCTTTAATCAGTTTTTTTGCAGGGGAGGGGAAAACTTTTGCTAGCGCCAAAAAGTTT
>CAYJJP010000034.1:0-13778 GCA_964370525.1 uncultured Desulfovibrionaceae bacterium
TTGAAACAACAAGCACATACGATACAGCTAAAAAAGTATCGGGTAGTTGAAAAAGGGCAAACTACTGCGTCAAAATTTCAAACGCAAACTGCTCATGTATGTCTATATACACTTCGCACCTTGCGTTTGAATTTTTCCTTGTATTTCACCCTTTTTGAACGCACTGTAGTTAGTTGAAAAAGTGCCATCTACTGCGTCAGGCTTGCTTTTTGCTCCGGCCATGTATGTTTTTTCGGATACACTCCCTGCGCAAAAAGCTTCGCCTTCCTTGTATCTGATACTTTTTGAACGGACTGTCGAAATTTGAATTTTTCAATATTACGCTGAAATTTCAGTAGACTACATCATAAGCTACTACAAACATAACACCCTCCTTAAGGATGATACTAAAATTAACTTTCTTGTATAGAGCTGCCTTAATATATTAAAAAGATAATGTTTTTTCATGAAAATACAAGTAGTATAAAGCTAAAAATAAATCTTTATTTTCGATACTTTATACCCTCCCCCCTTTTTAAATGCAACTTACGTGTAAAATTGAGCACTCAAACAAGGGAGGGTGTCAAAAATTGCCTTGCAAAGCCGCATGAAATAAGGTTATAAAAAGCTTGCTCTCGCAAGAGAGTTCCTCAGCGCTGGGGGTTGTGACGCTATTCTGTTGACTGTGGGAGCAGGTATTGGATTCTTGCAGGCAAGTTTTCAGCTTTAGGGTATTTCCGCAAAAAAATGCCGAGAAACAAAATTCCCGGCATTTTTTAGTTTTATAATAAAAATAAATATTATCGATAATTAAAAGGCAATACTTTTTTAACTAA
This sequence comes from uncultured Desulfovibrionaceae bacterium, assembly GCA_964370525.1. Lineage (GTDB taxonomy): Bacteria > Desulfobacterota > Desulfovibrionia > Desulfovibrionales > Desulfovibrionaceae > CAYJAD01. The sequence continues at coordinate 816 of CAYJJP010000034.1, forward strand.
TGATAAGCCTGTTTCCTGTCCATCGAGCAGAAATTGCATCTTTTTAACAGCATAAGGCATAAGATTTGCCAGCTCCACGAGGCGTTCTTGTACAGAGCTGTTTGTTGGGGCGAGCACGTCGGCGGAAAGTCCTAAGGTTATGCCGATAAGATCCACTGTGGCGCCGCTAGTATTTCCCCAGCAATAGGTAAACAAACTGCTCATGATTTTTTTCTTTGCTTCTTGCATATTTTCCGGCAACATATACCATCTGTACCATTGAATAAGTGGCCAAGGATGCCCTTTGCCGGTGCCATGCTCCTCTATGTGCCAATACTGAGAATTTTTGCTATACAATATTTTTTCGTCATCGGTACCATACGTTGCCAGATAGCGTACCAGCATATGATGCACATAGCGATCGTCCAAAACATTGGGCTTGGAAAATTTAATACATGCCGCGTGGATACTTCCACCAAGCGCCCTTTCTAATCTTTGCACTCTTTCTGTATCAGGCATATTCTCCATGTCCATGGCTACAATGGCGGCATACACTGCCGTTTGTTCGCATTGTTTCTTCCAATCAGCAACATCAAGAGTTTGTAATTTTTCAAATTGTATGAGGGCTGCATCAAAATAACTTAAAGCCTTGCTATAATCTCCCTCAAAGGCGGCGTATTGTCCAAGACTGCTTAAAATCTTACCGTCCCAAAGGGCTGACCCCATGCTATTACCACCATGAAGACTATCCCAAGGGGCTAAACACTGTCTTGCTTTGGCAAAATCAAAAGCATTGGCATAGCTTACGGCAATGCGTAAAGCAGCGTGGCATTTGGCTCCAAGGTCAGACTCTCCCACGCTTTCAGCAAGTTCTTGTATTTCTGCTCGCAATTTTTGTGGTTTATCCGTAATATCGCCCTGATGATTGTTGGTGGCAAGTTCCGACATTTTTAAGAAAAATTGCTGTTCTTTAGGCAAGTCATCACTGTTTATCTGCCCAAGCCATGCACATATTTTTTCTATAGTTTCAAGATTGTAGTCTTTACCCAGCAGATAGGTTTTGGTAGTTTCCATATAGATTTGCCATAAATTTTTGTCTTTTAGGCATGTATTTTGTAAATTTTTCAGTGCTTTTTCGGTTATACTGCCTTTTTGCGTTTTTTCTTGCATAAGCTTTAGCCATTCAGCACCGGTGAGAACTGTGTGGGCACTTAAGGCTTTAGCCCAGACGGGGAGTAAGTCTGACACATTTTCCAGATAGCACTTGCCTTTAAGTCCGCTTTTTTGTAGACCTTTTTTAATTATATCAGAAGGACTTCCCCACATATAAGCGGCCACATCTGCCCAGCCAAGATGCCCTGTGCCCTTGGTCACAAAAGTGATTTCTGTAACATCTATACGCTTGCAACGAGCGGAATCTTCTTTGTCTGCTTGTACATCAAAAGCTTTCTTAAGCATGTTAGTGTCTTGTTCCGGCTTAAATTGGCTGTGTTCTTCGATACACACTCTCAAGCTTGTATTTCCCTCAACTCTCAAGGGCAATAAACGCCATACCCACAAAATGAGTTCCAACACCGAAGCAAACCATTCTTCTTGACTCATGGTGTGCAGTTCATGTTTATTTAAGCCTAAAATAGCACATTTACTGTCAAGCAGTTCATTAAAAATTCTTAACACCTTTGGTTTTGGCATTTCTGTGCAATGTACATTTTTCCCAAGGGTACGCAATGGGCTGTTTGCAGGAAAAAGAACGCCGGTAACTTGTGCTGTGCCATGGTCTTTATTAAAATCGCTACCGCTTTCGTCAATGTATAGCACCCACGCCGTTTCCGGCTCAAGGCATTGGATACGGTGCTCGCTGCCAGCGATAATTCCCTGAAGAGCCTCTTGGTCTGCATTGTCGTTATTAGCGTAAGCATTTATAATTTCGTGTAAATTTTTTATGCAATCTTGAATGCCTTTGCCATAATGCTGTTTTAATTTTTCAATGAAATTAAGTACTTGCTCTTTAGAGTGTGTATGTATCATTTTCGTACACACAGCCTGGCTTTTATAAGAAATTATTTTAATAAATTTAGTTATAAACCAACCATGCTTTTCTTTGATTTCCTGCCAAAAAGAAAGTACAGCATCATCTATTGGGCTGCATTGTTTTAGCAATTTTGTAAGGCGGTTCTCAAAGTTTATATATGTGGCTCCTCTACGCTCAACAATTTTAATCTCGGTTTGCATTCTTTCCGGATCAATATATTTTTCAAGCTTTACAAGCTCTTGACGGGCATCTTTTTCTGCATAAGCTTTTTGCCAGCAAAGGGCTTGGCGTAAATTTTTAAGGGCTTCTTCAAACTGCTGTTCATGAAACGACGCAGTAGGTTTTGCTGGTTTAAGAGTACTCATCTTTGTCTGTAAATTTTGTAAATTAAGCTTGGGCGTAACAGGCGTTTGCGCTGTTTGCGTACTTGTATCGACCTGCAACAAAGGCTGTTTGGCAAGCCATTCTTCAGCAGCATTTTCTTCAGCATTATCTTCATTTTCTTCATGAAGTGAACTTCTTAAATGTTCATAAAAATTGAGTATGCCCTCTGAAAAATCCTTGGCTAATGCACATAGGGTGAGCAAGCCATCCTTTGATTTTTGGTCATCTTCAAAAAATTCAAGATTTTTTTGATATTCTTTTCCTATAATTTCAACTAATTGATGTTGCTTTGCAAGTTTTATTTGAAACTCTTCACGATCTTTTTTTGAAAAAGCCATAAAAGCCTCCGTAATATTGCATATGAATGTAGGCACACTGTATTGAGTTTTTACATAGCACATAACCCACAATTTAACAAGGAGTTTTTATGAATACAATCACTGTACAAATCGGCGATCATCTTGTGGCTTCCCGTTTCGGCTATACCCACCACGCTCTTTATATTGGTGACGGGCAAGTTATGCATTACCTCAACGATGAAGGGGTGACCATTGACAGTTTTGAAACCTTTGCCAAGGGTGAGAAAACATGGGTGAGGGAGCATTCTTGCAGGCGATATACCCGTAAAGAAAGTGTTGAGCGGGCACATTCGCGTTTTGGAAATGACAATTATAATGTTATTATAAATAATTGCGAGCATTTTGTTAATTGGTGCATCAATGGCTTGCATGTGAGCGAGCAGGTCAATGACATTGTCCTGACTATAGTTGGCACACTCATGGAAAAGCAAATTGTAAATAAGGTCGCACCTACGGTCATGGGCAAACTGCTGAGCACTACGGTAGCCACCAGTGCCACGGCAGCAGGTACTGCGTTTGTGTCCAGCACAGCTACCGGAGGTACTGTTACTGCTTTTGCCAGTGGTGTAAGCACTCTAGCGTCCACCGCAACAGCAGTAGGTGGAGGAGCGGTGATACTGACGGCTGTGCCTGTTGCTAAGGGGATACAACGAGCCGTTAATAATTACCATGTTTGCGATAATCCTCTAGAGCTAATTGTTGAGTTTGGCAAGGGTGCCGCTGAATGCGTCGAAGATGCATATGAAAGTGCATCTGAGTGCGCTGGCAACATATACGATGGTATTACCGATTGCGTCGAAGATGTATATGAAGGCGTTAGCGATTGCGTTGGCGATATATGCGAAGACGTAACAGAGTGCGTCGGCGATGTATGCGAAAGCGTGGGGAGCTTCTTCTCAAGTATTTTTGATTGATTCTTGTACATAGCGGTTGATTTTTCCATTAAAACTACCTTTAACACCTCTCCCACTGGATATGGGGGAGGTTTTCTATTCTGAAATGCGCATTTACTGGACGAATAAATGAAAAGGTATTATATTTTGACATGGTCGTAAAAGGGGAAAGAACAATTTAGGAAAAAAGAGGTTGAGAATGGGGCAAAAAAAATATTTTGAATTGTTAAATGGGGAAGTTATACCCGATGAAGAAGTTAAAGTATATATTTTCTCATTTAAGTCATTTAAAAATCGTAAATACAAGTATGAAAAGGACAAATCCACTCAAAGTATAAAGGAAGAGCATCCGCTAAGCATGTATTTTGCAGCTTTTCACAATCTTTGCCAAGATAAAAAAGCACAAAATATGCTTAATGAAACCAATTGGTGCGAAAATGATGAGTTACGAAAATTTTTTCAGAACAAAGTAAACAGCATAGAAGCTGATCGTAACAGGGATGCCCAATATGCCATGCTTCGTGAAAACATACACAAGCTGAGCAAAAAAGAAAAAATAGAATATCGCCCTGGAGGTCAAATAACTGAAAAAAGTAAAGACAAAAAAAATGCTTATTTTTCATTTAATTCTTCACCATATTCTGAAGAGTTTGACGATAGCAATCTCAATTTTCTCAAAAAAACTTCCCTTGACCTTAATTGCGCTTTTCAAAAACATACAACTAATATTAAAATAATAGCTGAACTTGCTCACATGACATGGGAGCACATTTACAATCATCATGAAAATATAGAAAAAAATATAAAACCCCCTTGGGTCAGCATACGAACACTTAAAGCATATATACTTCATTGTTGTTCCCATGAAAATATACTCAGACTTTTTGGCAAACGGCTTGAAGATGGACATGAATCTCTTGATGCTCCAATAGGGGATTCAACAGAAACATTGGGGGGTTGCTTATCTTCTGAAATCAACACGCTACATGAGTTAGAAGTAATAACCGTGTCATCTAGCACGAATGAGTTAGTACAAGAGTTTTTAAAAAAAAATAAGAAATATGAGCTTATCATTTGTATATTTTGTATCTGCGAAAAACACAGTGCAACCGTAATTGATAAAATTCGTAATGAACATCGTAAGGCAGCTACTCAAATTAACAATATAAAAAAGAATATACAAAATTTCATGAGAATAAATGACTTAGTTCCTTATTGCTCTAATTACGAAGAAGGACGGTTTGAAGAATTTTACCATGCTTTAAAAGACCCTTGTTATAATGATATTCTCCCTAGAGGATGCCCAAAGTATATCTCTGAATGTGTTAATGGTAGTGATATAAGTCCTTGCTCAAATGTATCTTGACCAAAAATCTTGAAAAAAAAGTTTTTGGAACCGTAATGTTTTATTAGAGCCAATATATGATTCTAAAGTAAGGAGTGCATTATGAGTCACATTTTTTTACAAAATATATTCAATGAAGACAACTTGACATCGCAAAAACCCAAATTAAGCCCAGAAGAAGCAGAGCGCAACAGAGAGCTGGAACAGGCATGGAAAGCCTATTATTCACAGCGTTTTTGCCCGCCTTTGGCTCTTTTGGCAGCGCAAACAGACGATGTTAAATTGCATATGTCAGTGTGCCCCATGTGCCAGCGACGCTTCCAAGAGCTTAAAGAAGCTGAGGTAGAGCTTAATGATTGTGCTACCACACGGAAAAAGGGGACTGTATCTTCCTTTCCAACACAGCAAAAAGAGCAGGATGAAGTATCGAAACGTCCACCCACGTTATCAGGATTTCCCTTTCCGTTTGGTGCTGCGGCATGTATTTCTCCTACCGCCGGCTTGATAGGCTTGCTAAACTTTAGTAAAGACAGGAAGTCTCCTACTAAAATCGTGAAAAAAGGTATTATTTACAAGCTCTCATCACAACTGGAAGGCTTTGACGAGGTCTATCAATATATTCTTGCACCGCAAGTGCTTGTTTTGGAAGTAAAACAACAGGCTGCCACAGTGGCAGTTGTTTCTACCGCCTTGGCCTTTGCAGAAAGCACAAATAAAAACGCTGTATTACCGTATCATGCCTTTGTGGAAACATGGAACACATTTGAAATGCCGTTAAGCCTTTTTTCTACGCAGGTGCTCACGCTTTCTGATGAGGAAATGCAATATGTGCAGCGCATTGGCAAAGAATCTTTTCGCATTATCAATGATGATACGTGGAGTGAAAGTTTTATGCAAAATGAAGAAGATCTTGCGGATATTATAAAAACACGCGCCCATTGCTTGTGTGTAAACAAGGAAAGTGCATGGAATTGGAAAGAAGCATGTTCTGATTTACTTTATAAAGTAAAAGAATTGTTTACACCGCTAAGTCCCGTCCTGCAAGCCGCCTCAGAAGGGGATAGAGTGGATATTCATATACAAAAATCTACTGGTGTAGAGCTTAGCCACGCAGATGTAACGCTTTGCAATCTTGAAAAAGGTTACATGGAGCTGCATATGCATTTGCCAAAGGGTACTGTCATTGAACACGCCATAGTTCTTGCGGAAAACGAAGACGGGATTGTCAGTGGCGACGCAGATATTGACGGGAACATGTGCTATGTGAAATTCAAGGAAAATGCTTTGCATAAAGACTCCGTATTAACTATTATTCTAACCACAAAGGATTAATATATGTGGGATTTGGAATCTCTTGCAAGCCAAGCACAAAAGCAGCCCATGCGTTTTCAAACTCGTCTTGCTAATGGCTTAGAACATTGGGAATTCCAAGCTTTACCACAGCATAGCAATACACATGCACAACTACAGTGTTGCTTAGACGCTGCCGGCAATGACCAAGACAGGCTTGCAAGATTTTTCGCTAGCAATGCCCTCTTATATGGTGCAAACGAAGAAAGCTGGCAACTTTTGACGCAGTTTATATCTGAATTACCTTGTTTGCGCACATTTTATTGGGTCTTGTGTCCCATTGTATGTACAGGTGAGGAAAAAGATGCCGGCAAGATTGTCCATGTGCTTTGCGGCTTTAGTGACAATGCTCAAGAGTATCCTTATCCTTGCATTACAAGCACTCAAGAAAGCAAGCAGGCATTCAAGTTGGCACTAAAACTTGCCGCACAGCAGACACAGAGTACAGCGCAACACTTTAGCATTTTTACCGTTTTTCCGGAACTTACCATAGCAGGCGCATCCCTTGGATTACCGCTTTTTCTTGCTTTTTGTGCCGCTCAAAACTATTCTTCAAAAATCACTTATGCTACCGGTAAATTAGCAGAAGATGGTCGTATTTTAGAGGTTGGTAATATTGACCGCAAAAAAACTTTATGCAAAAAACAGCCGCTTATTATTCCTGCTCCCAATAATTGCGAAGATATGCACACAAGTTTTGCCGCAGCAAGCGTACAAGAGGCTTTGTTGCTCAACAATGCTAAAAACATAAAAGAAATCCGAGAAATTCTACTGGATATACATTCTCCACATCGCTTTTGGGCAAATGTTTCTCGTTATAGCGTGGAAAGCCTTCACTATATGCAAGAAGAAATTCTTAAGCATTCACAGGAAAATTGGTTCCAAGAAAATGCTCTTAATGCTTTATATGAAAAATTATGCATGTGGAATGAAACAATAGGCAAAGAACAGAAAAAAGATGCAATTCTCACAGAAATTATTTGTAAAAAATACCCTTGGGACTACATAGAAAATAATAATGAAATCCCTCGAAAGCTTGTGTGGTATCTTGCCATGCGCCATGTTCGTCAATGTAATCATAGGGGTAATTATGAAAATGCTATACAAATATGGAAATATTCAGAAAATTTTTATACGATTATACCGGGAAAAACACGTTATGATGAGTATATTAAAGGATTTTCCTTGGTCATTACGGCTCATCATAATCGTTTTGATTTTTACTTTGATCCCACAGAAAATTTGGATAATAAATTTAAGGAAATTATAAGTCGTGACTGGCAAGCTGCAAATAATGATGATATAGACTCTAAGGCGCTTGTGGATTTTTACGGAACACTCGGACAACATGCTGCATTTTGTCAGCAAAAGGCACAAGCTTTAGAATTTTTTGAAAAATCAAAAAAATGTAATCATTTAGAGAATGTGCACGATTCGATCAGAACCCTTATGTATACGTTTTTTGTAGAACAAGATAATAATCCTTGTGCGGAAAAAGCTACGGAAATTATACTAGAACTTTGCAAAGTCAACTCCATAGCCGAAATTTTTCTAACTATTGAGAAACACAAAGAAAATTGGTATTTACTACATGCCATTCTACGATATGTAGCTGATATGGCACAATGTAGTGAAGTAAAACAGTCTAGTCTAAATTATGAGGAAGTATTCAATTCACTTATAAATTCAGCTCAAGAAAAACATCCTTGGCAACTTATAATGTATAATTTTGGACGTATTTTTTCACAAAAAAAACACTACGAATTGGCAGAAAAAGCACTTCTGAAAAGCCTTTATTGCACTTTTTATGACGGTGCCACTCCCATCATTAAGACCATGGCACTGCTTCCTTTATATGAACTTTGGCAAATGCAAAAAACTCCACAAAATGCCGAGGACTTATGGTATACAATAAAAAATCATATTACTAATGACTTATATGTAAAACATTTTCAAGCAATTTCTGAATGTGATACCTTTGATAGCGCCATGCAGAATTTTGGCAGATGCTTAACAAAAACATTCTCCTTTAACTATAGGTAAGAGTATTTTTGTAGGAATTCGATAAATAGACTACTTCTAACTATTTTAAATGTTAGATGAACAGTGATATTTAATTACCGATAAAGCATATTGTTCCCCTTAGGTACTATATGCAATTTAACTATTTATGGCAGAGCAAAAGTATAAAAAGCTTCAATTAATCCTCAATCAACATAGCTGCCGCCTTCATTCCTTCAGGGGAAAGATGGGCATAGCGCTGCGTCATAATAGTGGTTTTATGCCCCATAAGGCCAGCAAGTGTGTGCAAGGGGACGCCTTTTTGAGCTAGCCAGCTGGCAAAAGTATGGCGTAGTGTGTGAAAAACCACCTTGTCACGATGGTCGGTGGCGTTATCATTGAGGCCAAGCTCCGCTACCGCCTTAGGAAATACTTTGCTGATTTCATCTCGTACATTGCCCACTCGGCTTGGGAATACAAGTGGGCTGTTATGTGGCGTATTTTTGGCTGAGGGCTTCAATCTTGCGCACAAGGGTGGTGATGGTATCATCGGTAAGTTTGAACAGCTCAGATGTAAGGGGCGCAAGCCATTTTTGTTCCACCAATTGTAGGGCTTGTTCCGGGCTTAGAGCTTCGAGGGTTTCCTTGGTTTGCAAGTGTAAGGTGGCGGCGTCTTTTTTTATTTGGGCTTTAAGCTCTTTTTCTTCTTTTATCAGCGTATCGGCCTTGGTAATCTTTGCGGCAAGCTCATTGGCTTCGATGGAATTATTCGCTTTGAGCATTTTTAAGGTCTTGCTGATTTCCTTAGTGACAAAGGCATCATTGGCTTCATTTAAGAAGTCGCCTTGTTTCTCTTCTTCACTAAGGTCACTTATAAGTTCTTCCAGTTCGGCGGGAATTTCTTGCAAGCGGTCTTGCCTGGTCTTAAACTCTGCATATGCATCAGCAAGCAAGCTTTTTTGTACCAAGTCAAAGGGAATGATATTGCCCTCCCAGCCGTCTTGTACTTCGTATTCCTTACCATCTTTTTTCTTAATGACCATGTGTGGATTGACCTTGCAAATGCTTTCCATGCCTTCGGCTTGAATGCTCTCAATATCTGCGGCAATGATATTCCATGCATCGTCTAACATTTGATAGGCATGGTACTTGTCTATGAGCGGTACATTTTGCAAACGGGTAAAAATATCTTGACTTAGAGTGTTCTTTTCTTGGGCAAGGCTCAGGGTGAGCATATTCGCAAAGAGCCTTTCCTTTAATAATGCAGGAAAAGAAGCAAAGGCGGTGCTAAAAGCTTGTGTGAAGCTTATAACATCTTTATGGCCTTTGATGGCGGCGTGAATATCATCCACCGCAAGGCTTATATAGGGGCTGTCGCTTTTTGTAAAAAGAGCTTCACGCAAAGTTGGAAAGGCTTGCCAATAGGCGTGAAGGCTGTCTAGTTCGTGGCTTGGAATGCCACCAAACATGGAAGCGTAAATATCCCATGTTTCGGCCTCGTCTGAGGAATCCACATAGCGGGGAATGTTTAAGTTATAGCCATTTTCACGAATTTCATCACGGCTTACCTTGCGGGAGTATTTGGGCGTGTCGCTACGCTGAATGACGGTGTCGATGATTTTTTTCATGTCTGAGGCACGAAGTTTATTGTTCTTGCCTTCCTTCACAAAGCCTTTGGAAGCGTCCACTATAAGGATGTCTTGATTGTCACGGCGTTGGCGTAGCACCATAATAATGGTGGGTATGCCTGTACCAAAAAAGATATTGGCAGGCAGACCGATGATGGCGTCAATATTGTTAGATTCAATAAGGTTTCTGCGGATTTGCCCTTCCTCTCCGCCTCGAAAAAGCACGCCATGCGGCAAGATGATAGTCATAATGCCATGGAGCTTTAGATGGTAGAGGTCATGGAGTAAGAAGGCATAATCGGCCTTGGTTTTGGGGGCAAGACCAAAGCGTTTATAGCGTGGGTCGGCTTCCTTATTAGTGGGATCCCATGCTTGCGAGTAAGGCGGATTAGATACTACAGCATCCACATACAGTGGGTTATAGGTGGCTATGGGGTCGCTTTCGTCAAAATATGGCCAGTCTTCTTCCAGCGTATCGGCATTGCGAGTGAAGATATTGGACGGTTTAATGCCACGCATGATGAGATTCATGCGGGTTAAGTTGTAGGTGTTTTCCTTAAGCTCTTGAGCATAGTATTGGATATTGTTCTTGTCGCTCATGTACTTGGCAACGCATTGGCCTATATTGATGAGCAAAGAACCGGAACCGCTGGTGGGATCGTAGATTTTTATTCTATCATCATCTTTTAGGTGGGCAGCCACAATTTCAGACATGAGTAAGGACACTTCGTGGGGGGTGTAAAACTCCCCGGCCTTCTTGCCGGCATTGGCGGCAAACATGCCAATGAGATATTCATACACAAAACCCAGCACGTCATAACCTTGCTTGCCGTCCATGGGAATGTCTTTGATGAGCTGCAATAAACCGCTGATGGCTTTGGTTTGCGTGCCGGAATTGTCACCAAGCTTGCTTAAGCCCGTTTGTAAGGTGGTGAAAACACCGTCGAAGACTTTCTTATGCGTGGGATGGATTAAGCGACTAAAAGCAGAAAGAGCATCACGCACGTTGGATACGTCAAAATCTCTGCCTAAATCAAGCCATGTGGAAAAGAGATTGTCGTAAACTATGAAATACCCAAGATTCTTTTGGATAAATTCAAGACTGTCTTGGTCATTCTCGGCAATGGCTTTGATGTCTGCCTCTGTATAATCGTTGTCTTTTTAAAATTTTATTTCCTTATCCGAAAGGTACTTATAAAAAATAAATCCAAGAATATAATCCTTGTACTCATTGGCTTCAATCTTGGAGCGCATCTTGTTGGCTGATTCCCAGATTTTACTGGCGAGCTGCTGCTTGTTCATGGCGTACCTTTTGGGGTGAATTTGTTTTTGTTGCTTGATAATACAAGGATGTGAGGAAAGTGTAAAGGGGGGCATGCACTTATAACGAAATAACATGTAAGGCAAATTCTGTATCATCAAGTTGCATTTGCCTAAATTGTATATGACTGCAATCTGAGTCTTGCTGAATTATCGCAATTTTTTCTTTAATGTCTTTCTCTGAAACTTTTGCTCCAAAGATTACGCTTTTTACGTTGATCGCCGTCTTTTAGCACTTCGAGGTTATTTATATTTAATTCAAATTCCATAAAATGCTCGTTTTTCATGCTCATGGGCTGGACTCGCTGAGATAATGCGGACAACAATTTAGTTCTTTGTATGCTGACACTTAAACGCAAATGGCTTGCAATCCTTTATGCTTAATGATGGAAAGTAAACGCACGGCAGGGCCACCGGGTTTCTTTACGCCCCGTTCCCAGTCCGATACTAAATTTTTTGAAACATTGAGATAGTGAGCAAAAACAGGTTGGGATAAGTTTTCACGTTCCCGAATAGCGCGGATTTCCTCTGGGCTAATAACTGTCATGGGAGCAAGGCAAGAAGCGTCAAATTCTTTCATGGTAGTTTTGCTAATTATGCCTTGGTCGTGCAAGTCTTGGGCGGTTTCGTGAATTGCCGCACTGAGGTCGCTTTTGTATGTATTTGTCATGCTATTCTCCGTTAATTTCTTTTAAACTTCCGCTAGATAAAAGCTTTTGCAATTCCTCATTACTTAGTCGATGCTGAAAAACGCATTTTCATGCATTTTTCAGAAAGGCACGCCCACTCCAAATGTCGCTTCGCGCCCGCCGCAAGTGAATTGCGGCTCATTTTACGTGGCGAAAAATTTTCGCTTGCGCTTAAATTTTATTAGTCGTCACTAAAAAGTCGGTTTCTAGCTCCATAAAAATGCCGGAAAAGTGCATTTCATGCCCTTATTTCCGGCATTTTTACTTGCTTGCTTTGACTAAAAAATTCTTTTATTTTAAATCATTAATGTCTTTTTCAGTGACGACTACTTAGGCTGAAAAAGTATTTTGCAAGCTTTTTCAAGTCGCTCTTTTCTGATGCGGTAATGTTAGCCTTGCTTGATTTTGGAAAGCCATAGAGGAAAAATGCCCTGTCTTCGTGCCTAAAGCTAATCAAGACACGATAGCCACCAGACTTGCCTTCCCCTTGCCTTGCAATCCTTTGTTTGTAAACACCGCCGCCTAAGTCGGCATCAAATTGCCCTGCCTCAAGTTCGGCAATGGCTTGTTTAAGAGTGCCATCAGCAAGATTTTCTTTGTTTGCAAAGCGAATAAAGGCTTTAATCTTAAAAATTCTCATATGCTCTCGTTTGTTGCTGTTGTGTTAAATATATATCACACCAAGTGTTATGTCAAGTACGGCTATGACTTATCAATCAACATAGCCGCAGCTCTCATACCATCGGGGGCGAGGTGGGCATAGCGCTGGGTCATAATGGTGGTCTTGTGTCCCATGAGGCCAGCCAGTGTATGCAGGGGAACGCCTTCTTGGGCAAGCCATGAGGCAAAAGTATGGCGTAAGCTATGAAATACTATACGGTCACGAAAATCTGTCACACCGTCATTGAGTCCTAAATCTGCCACTACTTTGATGATGTCAATGCTTGCTTTGAGCAAGTGGTCAAGCTTGGCAGTTTTGAGGT
>CAYJJP010000035.1:0-13573 GCA_964370525.1 uncultured Desulfovibrionaceae bacterium
GGGGGAGTTTGAGGGGGAACTTTTTGGCGCCAGCAAAAGTTCCCCCTCAAAAAAATTTGAAATTACAATGCCGTGACTGTGTGGGTGTTGTTTACATTATATTGTAGACTATTTTTTCTGTATACACCAAATATAGCGAATGTTTTCTCCGACTTTATATTTTGCTTCTTTTTCAACGCTCCAAGACACGCCCCCCAGTGCAGGTAGAATCTTGTAGGGTGCTGCTTCGTTGGCAAGAAAGATAACTCTGCCGCCGGGCTTAAGGGTGGGCTCTGCAAGTTGTAGAAGCTTTACCCAAGGCATAAAGGCACGGCTGACAAGCATATCCGGTGGACGATGGCTGTTTTGAGCAATAAATTCTTCCACTTTACCATGAAACACATGGGTATTAACTAAGGGAAGTTGCACGTTTTGTAAATCTGCCAGCGTATTTTCCAAAAAAAGCGCGCGTTTTTCACGAACTTCCACTAGGTAATAATCGCCATCTTGCCAAAGCATGCGTAGTGGTATACCCGGAAGTCCGGCGCCTGCACCTAAATCCCACGTTTTACATTCTTCAGGTAGAGGCAAGGCTTGTAAAAACTCTGCCAAATATACAGAGTCAACTATTAAAGTGTTTAGGCAATCTTGCCAGCGAGATGTGCCCACAAGGTTCATGACCTTATTCCACTTCATTAAAAAAGTTAAAAATTGGGCGATGCCTTTATACGTTTGATCGGGTAAAGAAGCAGGCCAAGTGGCTATGAGCTCTTTAACTCGTGCGGAACTTATCTTTTTGTGCATAGTAAAAATATGGGAGAAAGGTCAAAACCTCTCTCCCTTAGGGTTAAATATTTAAGAATATGTTAGCTTTGTAATCGTCCTAAATTGTCTTTCAATTCCACGGCAAGCTGTGCCAAATCTCGCACGGCTTGGGAAGCTTCATTCATGCCGCCGCTGATTTCGTCAGCAATTTCACTAACAGCTGAAGACACTTGACTTAACTCCTCAGAGGTGGCTGATTGTTGCTCAGCCGCTGTGGCTATGCCGGTAATCAATGAGGCATTGTGTTCCGCCAAGGTTTGGATTTCCGCAAGAGCTTCTCCGGAAGTATTGGATAAATCAGTGGCATCGCCAATAATTTTAACGGCTTTTTCAAACTGTGTAATATTGGCAGCGGTGGAGCGCTGAATGCCGGTAATGCTCGCACCAACTTCTGTGGTGGCGCTCATGGTTTTTTCAGCAAGCTTACGCACTTCATCAGCTACAACGGCAAAGCCTCGTCCGGCATCTCCGGCGCGCGCAGCTTCAATGGCGGCGTTCAAGGCGAGCAGGTTTGTTTGGTCGGCGATGTCTGAAATAACACCCATGACCGAACCAATGGCCTGTACTTGGTCGCCAAGACTCTTAATGTCTTGTTGCAATTCAAGAGAAACTGTATTTACGTCACCCATGGCACTTACTACTTGGCTTACAAGGTGTGCGCCGTGGGCGGCTTTTTCTTGAGTTTCACCGGCTTGCACACGAGCTTGTTCGGCGTTGTTGGCCACTTCAAGTACGGTGGCGTTCATTTCTTCGATGGCAGCAGCAGCTGATGCTGTGCGGTCACGCTGTGCCGTACTACCTTCAGTTACTTGTTCCACCTGAGCAGAGAGCTGTTCGGAGGCGGTGGCTACTCGGTCGGCAATTTCTGTTACGCCGGCAGCTACTTCCATAATAGTGCGCTGAGTTTGCTTTATGCTTGTAACGTCGGTAACAAGAATCAACATGGCGTTGAATTCTCCACGCTCATCGAGTAATGGGATGGCGCTGTAAGCCACATCAATTTGGCGGCCTTGTGGACGAGTGATAGTATCGTTGCTGTGCGGCTTCTTTGTCCTATGAGCCTTAAGCACCGCATCGTCAGGAGTCCCATCATCTTCATTATTAAAGAGCGTCTTGCAGTCCTTGCCTATATAATCTTGGCCTACCAATGAGCGTGTGACGGCATTGGCGTAGGTAGCTTTTAAGTTTTTATCAAGGACAAAGACAGGTGAGTTGATATTTTCAAGCAATGCTCTAAAGTTATCAAGAATAGTGTTGGTGCCCTTTACAAGCGTAGCAAAGTCGCCACTAAACTTTTCGGCAGCACCCAAGGAATTGAGGTGTCCGTCTCGAATTTTATTTCCAAGTTCACTATATTCATTGACAATACTTTGTAGTGATGTGGGTATTGTGCGTAATGCGTCGGCAAGCTCGCCAATTTCATCCTTACGTTTGACTTTAAGCGTGCCCTTAAGGTCACCCTTGGAAATGGCTATGGCAAAATCCACGCCTTGCTTTAAGGCGTTAACTACAGGAATAAGTAGGACAAATACCACAATAGAACCAAGGATAATGGCAACGATTAAGCTCATTACGGTATGCATAAGCATTTCATCAAGCTCAGCAAAGGCATCGCTTTTGATGGCACGTACTATGGGGGTGAGGGTGCCGTTCTTGGTGGGCGCGTGGTAAAATAAAGTCATCACACCGGCATCGTTAAGCATTTCTACAAGTCCGGTGTCTTTTTTATCTACCCATTGTCTAAAGGTTGGGAGAACTTTGAGGTTTTTATTAAAAAGCCAAGATGGATTATCAGAGATGGCAATCAGACCCTCATCATTGACAATATAGGCAGCCCCGCCATTGGGTAGGGAAAGTGTTTTGAGCATATCTGTAAGAAATTCTACAGAGTAGGCTAAGCGAATAAGTCCGATGACCTTGCCTTCGTATTTTACGGGTGCACCAATGGAGATAACAGCTTTACCGTCGGTACTGCTGACGTATATGGATGATGTGGAGGACCTTCCGGCCATAGCTTCGGTATAGTAGTGGCGATTTTTGTAATTTCCGCCAATTTTTTCAAAGCCGTCAATGGATATGGCACGTACAGTTGCGGTGTTATCCAAAACCAAGATACGATCAATATCAACATACGTGTTTTTTTCTTGGGCTAAATGTTCATTCATGGCAGCGACAGCATCAGGGCTGTTGTTGTTAAGGCGTAAAAAGTCAATGACTGCCGCATGACTGGCAATACGTTCGGCATCTGCAATGGAGCGAGCAGAAAATTGATCCGCTGCTTCTACCATGGCAAGTGTTTCCCTTTGAAAGGATTTCATTATGCTGTTTGTAATGTTTTTTTCCGAGTCTTTGTAATTAACATAGCCACTTGCGCTTAATAATATCACAATCAAGCCGATAATGGGTAGTAAAAGCTTCATTTGTAATTTCATATTCCCTCCTGCTTTCTACATTGTGTTTTAATGAGTTTTATATACCCACTGTTTTCTAAAGAGCTAAAATACAAGATTTTATTTATGTCATGTGTAAGGCTCTATGCACCATATAAGGCATGATGGTTTTATGTAATTCCTTTTCCGTCGGAAAAAAATTACTCATAAGTTTTTGTCTTGCTGTATGATGTCCTGTGTATAAAGAAAACAACATGTTATGCATGCCTTGTATATTTCCTTTCGTTGTTTGCGTAAACTCTGCACATTTTTTATCAACTGCTATTGATGAACGACATGCGTACGGACGAAATGCGTAAATCGTACATATGTTATCCCTTGAGAGAAAAGGGCAAGCGATGTGAAAATCTTCTCGCCTGTGACTTTTATCATCCTTCCCTTCACCATAATGAGCTTGCGCCCAACGTGTATATGATTTGGCAATATCCTTGGTTTGCTGGTCAAAGCATAAGAAATCCACAAGAAATTTGTTCATCTGTTCAGTATGGTTGTGTAGGTACAAGGCAATAAGCAGACTCTCAGTTTCTGAGCACAGAATCATCTGCGAGCAACAACCGCTACAACCCTTGGCGCAAATAAAAGGCTGACCTTGATCTTGGCAGATTTTCGCCATGGCAAGTGCTTCGGCATCCAAAAAATCATTGGCAATCTGCAATATTAGTATTTTATTGTAGAGATCAGGGTTTATTAGTATCTTTCCATCTTTGACCGCAAAGCTTTGCTCTTTATCCTGCTTATGGTTTAGCTGAAATCTTTCCACCACATTTTTGTAAATGTCTTCAGCTTTGTTGGCATCTGTCTGCATAAAATAATTTTTGATTGCTGATGTCAAAGCTTCATGCTCGGCATTTTGTGCTAGCAGTCTTGTATTGCTGGAATTCCAAGCAGGAATAAGAAAATTAAGCATTCATCGCCACCTCATGTATTTTATAACATGTATCTTAATAAACCATATTCGGACTAACTCAAAAAAACATTAGAGGTGCTGAGAATTTTCTTGTAGTATTTGACAGTTTTTCTTTGAACAATTGTTTTTATGGAGAATTAATGCGAACTACAAAAAATGCTTTGATATAACCGTAGGTTGTTGCAATCTCTCTGCACACTCATTTGTTGTAGGTGAAAATAAGTGTGCAGAGATGTTTAGTTATAAAAAGTCAGAGTGTCATACACCTAACATTCTGAGAGGTGCTTTCGTGCAAATTCAAGGCTTGGGTCAAGCTCAAGGGCAATGCTCAAGTAATGTTTGGCATCTTGCGTGTTTCCCAAGAATTTATGGCATAGTCCAAGGTTTGCCACATCTATGGCAGAACCCTTATCAATGCGTAAAACTTCCTGAAAAGCTTGTGCTGCGAGTGCAAATTCTTTCAGTTTAAAAAGCGCTACGCCTTTAAGGTTATTATATTCTTTCATGTCAGGACAATGCGTAACCGAGCGGCTTAAGAAGGGGAGGGCGCTTTGCCATTCTTCTTGTAGAGTCAGGGCATAACCTGCGTAAAAAGCCGCTAATCCTTTGGCATCGGCGTCCGGCTGTAATGGTTCTGCCGTGGCAAAAAGCGAATGGGCTTTGGCATAATCTTCTTGGCGCAATTCGAGCATGGCTTGAAAAAAGGGCAGAAAATGGGCATCTGGATAGCATTCTTCTAAGATAGTTAAACCTTTATCAGCCAATTCTGCCGGATATTCTTCTACGAGTAAACGGCCTACAAAAAGCCCAAGGCTTTGATTTGTATCTCTTTCTCTAAAGGCTAAACCGGGTACGATGCAATAATGCGCCGGAATGTCAAGCGTTTTATGAGTGGTGGCTATGGTGTATACCGGATAGCCCATATGTGATAGGCCTTGAATCAGCGCTTGTAGTTCAAGCGTGATGTCGTTATCTTCCACGCTTGGCAATGCCGAAAGTTCGATGTTTTCGCCCTTGAGTAGCCATGCTATCTCATCGAGGCTATTGAATTTACTAAGTCCCGAAGCTTCGTAGCAGGCTGAAGTGCAAAAATCTCCGGCAAGTTGTGCCACTTCGGTTACGGCACGGATGGCGGCCTTGGCCGGGCTTGTGGCTGTGCCGGCGGTAAAGACTATTTCCGAGCCGGTCGGGAAGGTGCTTTCGTCATAGGCTACAGCGCCCACGGTGGGGACGGGCATGGATTGCGAGAAGTCTTTTAAGGTTATGTGGATGTTTTCCTTAGCAAAAGCGGCAAGTAGTTCTTGTAATACCTCATCATCAATGCTCTTAGTATCAATAGTTTTGGTGATGCGTTGTTCACGGTCAATGAGGCAACAAACATGTCGTTCTACAAGCTCGCAAAGCCCTTGTAGTATAGACTCTTCTTGAGTATTTCCGGCTGATGTGCCGTTAAATTCGCCAAGTTTTTTAAACCAATTGAGCGGAACCCATACTTCTTTTTTATTGACCAAGTCAGTTACCGGAAAAAATTGCCAAGGCAAAAGATTTAGCAATGCAGCAGCTTTTTCTTCGGAAATGTCGTCTTCCACGGCTTTTAAGATGTGCGCAATGGGGATAAGTGCGTCCCCAAATTTTTCTTGTGCTTGACTCCATGTGCAATTTACGCAGCCCGGCAACTCTTCCCAAAAAGAAAAAAATGAAAAGCGTTCCATGAGTTCCATAAGCGCTGAGGCTTCTGCTTGAATTGGAGAAGCTCCCTTGCCCATTTGTTTACGTGTGGGCATAACTCGCATGGCATCTGCACCGCAATTGCTTAAATAAACTGCAATCCCAAGCCGCCCCACGTCCACACGCACAACATCTTTCTCTTGTGACAAGATATCCAAATCAAGCTGTTTTAGTTTCGCACGAACTCGCTCGACTGTTTGCTTTGGCGATATGGCCTTATCAAGCTCAAGGCTGTGCGCCTTGGGGCATGGGGTCAAATGTATCATAAAATCTCCAATGATTTCATCTGTTAGGCTAGGGTGTTTTGTCTTGCTTGTTCAAGATATTATTTAATAACAGTCATTCCGCCCATGTAGGGTACAAGCACCTCAGGCAAACGCACGGAGCCATCGGCTTGTTGTCCGTTTTCCAAAATAGCTACCAGTGTTCTGCCAACGGCAAGCCCGGAGCCGTTCAGGGTGTGTGCAAATTGTGGCTTTCCACCGGCTTTTGGACGGAATTTTATGTCCGCACGCCTAGCTTGAAAGTCGCCGCAATTGGAGCAAGAAGAAATTTCTCGGTAGGCATTTTGTCCGGGCAGCCACACTTCCAAATCATAGGTCTTGGTGGATGCAAAGCCCATATCGCCGGTGCATAAAACAATGGTACGATAGGCAAGTCCTAATTTTTCGAGCAAGGTTTCAGCGTGTTTACGCATGAGTTCTAATTGGTTGAACGAATCATCGGGATGGGCAAAGCGCACCATTTCTACTTTATAAAATTGATGCTGGCGGATAAGCCCCTTGGTGTCCTTTCCGTAGGAGCCGGCTTCGGAGCGAAAACATGGCGTTTGTGCGCAATAGCCTCGTGGCAACATGTCTTCGGTCATGACTTCAGCGGCATGTAAATTGGTCAAGGGTACTTCGGCCGTAGGGATGAGATAATAGTCTGTGCCTTGTATGCGAAATAAATCTTCTTCAAATTTAGGGAGATTGCCTGTTCCGGTCATGGTGTGCTTGTTGACCATAAGCGGCGGAGCTACCTCAATGTAGCCATTTTTGGCATGTTCGTCCAAAAAGAAGCTCATGAGCGCACGTTCCAGTTTGGCCGCCCAGCCCATGCTTACCACAAAACGCGAGCCTGTGAGTTTGCTTGCTCGCTCAAAATCAAGTCCGCCAAGGGCAGTACCCAGCTCAAAGTGTTCCTTGGGAGTAAAATCAAAGCTTGGCGGTGTACCGCAACGATGCACTTCGGGATTGTCGTTTTCGTCCTTACCGACGGGAACGCTACTGTGTGGAATGTTAGGAACTTCTAAAAGCCACTGGTTTACTTTTTGCACGGCATCTTCTGTTTCCACATTGAGGGCTTTTATGCGCTTTGAGAGTTCCCCAAGAGAGTTTTGTATGTCGCTGGCATCTTCTCCGGCTTGTTTACGTTTGCCAACTTCGGCAGATGCTTGATTAAGCTGGCTTTTAAGTTGTTCAATTTCTTGTAAATGACCTCGCCTATTGTTATCAAGAGCAAGGAATGCATCTACATCTAATGTTGACTGACGGGCAGCTAAAGCACTGCGTAATATTTCAGGATTCTTCTGAATGGATTTTAAATCAAGCATAATATTCCTCTCACGGACTCAAATTTGTTTAGGCGCATACTATACATAAGCGTTTGTTTCGTCCACAAAAAAGAGAGCATGAAATAAATGTTTTGCATGTTATGAGTTTTTTGCTGCTATTATTCTTGCGTGACGATACAGAAAAATTATGTATTTTATGCGTTTTATATTGAAATAATAGATAAAAATTTTTTTCATTACAACTTGGCACTTATGTTTTTTTGTGGCATAATTAAATTGAAACTATAATTATAAAAGAGGAGAAATGTATGCGACCTCAGCGAGTTAGTGCTTTTTTGAGTGTTTTTACGCAAAGAATGTTATATTCTTTACTGTTTTTGTGCGTTTTTACATTAAACGCTGCAACAGCCGACGCTGCACAGATTTTTTTGAAGCCGGAAATTAAATATCGCCCTATTTGGAGCACTGGTTCCATTACGGTAGACTTTGTTCCCGATGAACAAAAATGCAAAGCAGCCTACGGTAATAAATGGAAAACTGAGTGTTCCGCTTGGCTTGGTAAGTCTGGAACCGTCCCTCAAGGGCTTGTAGCCGATGGATGGCCGGAAGGGGAGTGGATGTGGTCATCGTCAGATCAATTGCGTTTTACGCCCAATAAGTCGTGGAAAAGTAATACCCGCTATAGCGTTGACGTAAGCAAGATTCCTCTGCCTCCTCGTGTTACTTTGACTGGGAAAAGTGACAGCTTTACCAGTATTCCTCGTAGTGCGGAAATGGACAAGCCTAAAATTTGGATTGATCCTTCGCCTAAATCCGATCATGCCATATCTTTTTCCATGACCTTTACGGAGAGCATGAATAAGGATGCGCGTGCGACCTTGGAACAACGTGCCAGTGTTGTTCCTCAAAATAACTCCGGTTTGACGTTAAGCAAACCACAATGGGTGTGGCTTGACGATAATACACGCGCTGTGGTCAATGCACGCATTCTTAATATGCCTGCTAAAAAATCCATAGCAACGCTCACTCTTCCCGGTGTACGTCCTCTTTGGAGAGAAAAAAATCAATGGCATTTCCCTGACCGTAATGCCGTGAAAGAAATGAGCGTTTCCGGAACCGACACAATTTTTGATCTTAAGAGAGCTCGTCTTGAGGCCTATGAAAATAAAGCCTTGCAGATGGAGCAACATATTGTTTTCAGTTTTACGCAGCGTGTGCCTGCCGAAGAGCTTTTGAAAAGCTTAACCATTCTTGAATTGCCACTTAAGCGTGACAAGGAAAATATTTTGCCAAGCAATTGGAAAGAAGGCAAAATCTCTCCGACAAACATGCAAGCGGCACGCAAGCTACAACCGCAATTGGTGAAATTACCCGATGAAAATGAAGATTTTATTCGTTTTCGCATTGACACAACCCCCGGTCACTATATCCTTTGGAGTATTGATAAGAATTTTGGCCCCACAAATGCCAAGGGTTTGAAAACATCTCTTGGACATAAAATTGAAAGCATTGACCTTATTTCCGATGGGAGCCCACGCTTAGATTTCTTGCAATCGGGTAACGTGCTTTCACAGCAAAGCGATATTGCGCTAGTCAGTGAATATGTGGATTCCATTCGCTGGACGGCCTATCGTTTTAGGGATGAATCGTTAGCTCTTCCTTTCATTACTTCTCTTGATGACAGCATTGAAGATAGTCAAGGTAATGCCACAAGTGTTGTGATGCGCGGCGAAATTCCGCTGGCTGCCAAGCCGGCTAATGCCAAGGGTTATACCAGCAGTCCCATTTTCTCCACTTTAAGCGCCAAGAAAATATTTGGCACGGAAAAAGGTGATGTAAAACCCGGACTTATTTACTTGAAACTTGAAGGTGTCAAGAAGGGTGAAGTTGTCACTGAGACAAACCGCATCATTATGTATTCAAATATGGCCTTGGTACTTAAAAAATTGCCCAGCGGCAAAACCGAAGCCTATGTAAGTTCCTTGCTTGAAGGCAAAGCCTTACAAGATATTCGTGTACAAATTCTTGGATATAATGGCATTTCCTTGGTTGAAGCCAAGACCGATGCCAACGGCAAGGCTGTTTTACCGGATACATCGCACCTCAAAAATGAAAAGGCACCCACTGCCATTGTTGCACGTAACAATGATTGGGGCAGTGAAACAGATATGCTTTGGATGAGCCTTGAAGATTATGGGCGCAACGTAAATCTTTCTAATTTTGCTGATTTAAATGGCAGACAGAGCAGCACCAATACGCTAAATGCCTTTGTGTTTGCTGAGCGTGGTTATTTTAGACCGGGCGAAGAATTGCGCTTTGGCGTTCTCTTGCGTGCCAATGATTGGAAATTATTACCACAAGACATGCCGCTTTTGGCTACTGTTTATGATGAAGTGGATCGTCGAGTATACCAACAAGCCTTTAAGGCCGGCGAAAATATTCACAGCTTTACTTGGAAAATCCCCGAAAGCGCCATGACCGGACGCTATCGCATGAGTATTTCAACTCCCACGGAAAAAAATACTCCCGGGCTTGTGCTTGGTTCTGCCAGCGCAAACGTAGAAATGTTTGTGCCGGATACCTTACGCATCCGCACAGATTTAATTAGCGTAGCCGGTACGCAAAGCGAAGCTTCTTCGCTGTCCACCAAGGGCTGGTTGGTCACTTCCGACAAGCCCGGTGATACGGCCTTGCGTGTTAAGCTTGATACGCTCTTTGGCCAAGTGGCCGCCGGTCGTCGCATAACTTCTGTTATGAAACTGTACCCTGCCACTTTGCATTTCTCCGGCTATGAAGATTATACTTTCCAAGATACGTCGCCATTTTTTGCTAAAGGTAGCGACCCCATAACTCGTCCGCTGACCCCCACCACTTCCGATGATAAGGGGCTGGCGGTATTACCGCTCGATTTCACCCAATGGCGTTTTGGTACATTGCAATGCGTCATTAATACCGAAGGCTTTGAGCCCGGCGGCGGGCGTGCTGTACGTCAAGAAAAGCGTTTCTTATTGTCACCCTTACCCTATATGCTTGGCTATAAAGCCGGTGAGGGCGCCGATAATAGAAACTTCATTATGAAGGGTAGTACGGCTAAATTGCAATTCCAAGCCATTGATTCCATGGTAAAACCGGTTAACCCCGGACAATTGGTTTTTGCCATTGCACGGCGCAATACCGTAACCTCCTTGGTCAGTGACTCAAGAGGTGTGTATACCTATGCTGAAACCCCTGTAGATACACCTATTTCTCAAGGTGAACTGCAAATGTCTGCCGATGGTTCGCTTGTATGGGATATTCCCACGCAAGAAGTGGGCGACTATATTCTTACCGTAAAAACGCCAACCGGCGCCAATAACAGCAAAGAAGTTAAGCTTGCACACATACCCTTTAGCATTGTAGGCAACGACGATTTACGTCCGGCCTTGCTCAGCACAGGTAATTTACCCAAGGCGCATCTGCACCTTAAAGTCGATAAGGTTAATTATACCGGTGGTGAAACTGCAAAGCTTATGCTCACAACACCCTATGAAGGCATGGCGCTTATTTCTTTAGAGCGTGATACCGTTGTTGCTCATAAGTGGGTAAAATTGCCCATGGGTAGCAGTATGCACGAGCTTGATATTCCTGAAAACTTCTCCGGACGTGGCTATATTCAAGTGCTTATGGGACGCTCGCCGGAATCAGACAGCATTTTCTTGCAACCCCAAAGCGTAGCCATGGCTTCCATAGCTGTAAATACAGCAAAGCGTGAACAAAAACTCACGATTACAGCTCCGGAAAAAGTTCTTCCCGGTAAAACCTTGAGTGTGAATATTAAGAATACCCAAGGAACACCCACCAAGGCGCTCATTTTTGCCGTGGACGAAGGTATATTGCAACTTTCTCGTTACAATACGCCCAATCCCTTGCATTATTTGCTCTTAGACCGAGCTTTGGAAGTAAAAACAGCCCAGCTCTTTGACCGCCTTATGGCCGGTGATAAAAAGCTTATGCAACGCATCTCCGCCTTTGGTGGTGGTGGCTCTGATGATGCCTTTGCCGGTATGCTCGGCAATTTCCAAAATCCTTTTAAGCGTAAAAACGAACCACCCATGACGTGGTGGAGCGGTGTGGTGGATATTCCTGCTGACGGTTTGAATATAGAAATCCCCATCCCCGATTACTTTAACGGTTCTTTGCGCATTATGAGCGTTGTGAACAATGAAGAAAGTGTGGGTAACGGTCAAGCTCGTGTTTTTGTGCAAGATGAACAAGTACTTACGCCGCAATTGCCTGTTATGGCCAGCCTTGGCGATAAGTTTGAAGCCGGCCTTGCCATTGCCAACACCACAGATTCAGCTGTAACCTTGAAGCTGTCCTTGGCTCTTGATGAAGCCAGTGCCACTAAGGGTCTTACCTTTGCCAACTTCCCGCAAAGCATAAGCCTTGCCAGCAAGGAGGAAAAGTTATTGCCCTTGACCGTGAATGCAGGACAAGATCCCGGCGAAGCTATCTTGCGCTTTACGGTGGAAGATGAAAAAGGCGTTGTGCGCACACGCAAAGTTAGCATGAGCATACGTCCGTCGGTGCTGCCTCGTTACAGTCAGCAATCGTTGATTATTAATCAATCTACGGATTTATTCACCAAGCGTGATATGCTTGCCTACGATGCAAAAACATCGCTTGCGCTTTCGCCTGTGCCCATTCCGCTTTTGCAAAGTGCGCTTAGCTACCTTGAATACTATCCATTTGATTGCGTTGAACAAACCATAAGCAAGGCTTTCCCCTTGGTTGCGCTTGTCAATACACCGCTTGGGCAAGAATTGTCAAAAAGTGCCGCCTATCTTAACACTAAAAATGTGGAAGAAAGATTGCAAAATGCCCAAAATACCTTGCTTGCTGCCTTCAGTCCTTATGAAGGTATAAGCATGTGGGCCGACCGCAATGATGTGGATTTGTTCCTTACAGCTTACGCTGCTGACTACCTCTTGAACTTGCGAGATGCAAACTTGCCAGTTCCTCCGGGTATGTTGCCACAGCTTTTCAATACTTTGGAGCGTAGCATAAACGAAAGCCCACGCACGGTTAATCACTTGCGTGCTCTTTCTTATTCCGCTTGGGTGCTTGCCAGAGCCGGATATGTGGTGAGTAGACAGCTTGAACTTAACGAAAACTATATTAACCGTGAAGAGCTGAAATCCGGTGATGTGTATGATTCGCTCATGGCCGGAGCCTATGCCGCTCTTTATATGCAAGATGAAGCCAAGAAGCATTTGCGCATGGTCATTGGACAGCAACCTGCTAATTGGGAACAACATAATGGTATGTTCGATACTTTAGCTCGCTACGGCTTGCATGCTCGTGTGCTGGCTAAGCATTTCCCCAAGGAATTTGCTCAGTCTGTGCAGTTCCTGCAAGATAGCATCCTTGAGGGGCTGAATAAATCCCATGCCACCATGGGCGCATCCATGGCTGCTCTTGGACTTTTGGAAATAATTAAATACAGTGCTGAACAAGATCAAGATGTGGAAGGTTTGCAAATTAAATGCAATGGCTATGCAGCCGCCATCAAAGATCCTATGTCACCCGTTGCTCAGATGTTTTCAAACCTTTACATGCTCAATGCCCCGGGTTGCACCAACTTTGGCGTGCGCATGCCAAGGGAAAAGAAACTGTATGCACAAATTCAAAGCTATGGCTTTGATGTCAAAGCACCCACAAAGGCCTTGGAAAAGAATCTACGCATTAAGCGAAGCATGACAAAGCTTGACGGTACTGATTTTACCGGAACAATTACGCAAGGTGAGATTTTACGCGTGGATGTGGAGGTAAAAGCATTACAACAAGGTTCGCCTGACGTAGTTGTAGTTGACCTCATCCCCGGTGGCTTTGAACTTGTGCTTAACCATAAGGACGACACAAGACCGTCCAATAGCATGAGCATTCGCCGTGACGAAGATAGGCTGATTATTTTCCTTAACGCCGAAGCTGATAGTAAAAGTGTTACCTATCATATTCGTGCCATTAGCAAGGGTGAGTTTGCCCTGCCAATAGCCCAAGCAGAAGGGCTCTTTGACAGAACATTGCAAGCTCATACCGCAGGCGGCAAGAAAGTGAAGGTACTTGCGCCATAGTAGAGTGCGATAACGT
>CAYJJP010000036.1:0-12712 GCA_964370525.1 uncultured Desulfovibrionaceae bacterium
GGTTTGAAAAATAAGTTTATCTCTGTTTTTGCTGAGTTAAGGCAAAAGCCACGTAGTTTTAAATATATACCTACAAATAAATACAAAAATGAGTGTGCAGAGGTCTTAAAGCACACAAAAGTAAAAAGTTAACAGCGGTTACTGCTAATAATTACCATTAATTCACTCAGAATCACGTGGGGAAGCACCTGCGTTAGCTTAAATGTAGTTCGGTCAAAAGCGTGTTCTTAACCAAAATATTCCGAGAGTTATACCGCCGGATATGCCTGTTGCTGCAGCAACGGCGCTCAAAATAAGAAAGGTAATATCATAGTGCTGTATAATAATTTTGAAAGGCAAGTCGATGAGTAAAAGGCCGGCAACGGTAATGGTATGCACGAGCATGGCAGGCCAAACGTGCCCCGTGAGTTTTACACCGATATAACCTATGAGCAAGGCGAAAAGTCCGCTTAAGAACATGCGCAAGGCAAGAATTCTGTCAAAAAGAACAACATTCATTTTCTGTGTTTGTTCTGCCTGTTCAAGAGCATGACTTGCGTAATAATGCAGTGCGCCATAAAAAATAACGCTAAGTCCAAAAAGAATAAACGTCGGTGTCCAAAGATGCATAATGACAGCTTGATAATACTTACGCACAAAAACTTCTTTTATTGTCTAACAGTTGAACGCATAAGCGCATTGAGAAAGTCTTGGTAAACAAGCTGCAAACCTTCTTGAAGCGAAATACGCGGTTGCCAGCCAAGGGCACGAATCTTTGAAATATCAAGTACCTTGCGCATGGTTCCGTCCGGCTTAGAATCATCCAGCAATATATTTCCGGTGTAACCAACTGTTTTTGCAATCATTTCAGCAAGATCTAATATACTCACATCTTCTCCGCAACCTACATTAATATGCTCTTTTTCAGAATATTTTTGCATGAGCAAAAGACAGGCGTCAGCCAAGTCATCCACATGCAAAAATTCACGGCGTGGTTTTCCTGTACCCCAAATCCAAACATCGGGCGCATTTGCCGTTTTTGCTGCGTGAAAACGTGCCATAAGACCCGGAATAACATGTGAATTTTCCGCATGATAATTGTCGCCGGGGCCATAAAGATTGGTAGGCATGGCGCTGATTGCCGAAAAACCATATTGTGTGGCATAGGCAGCACACATTTCAATGCCGGAAATCTTGGCAAGAGCATAGGCCTTATTGGTGATCTCCAGCGGCCCGGTCAAAAGATATTCTTCCTTGATTGGCTGAGGACATGCACGCGGATAAATGCAAGATGAACCGAGAAAGAGTAGTTTTTGGCATTGATTTTTCCATGCTGCGTGGATAATGGCATTTTGCATCTGCAAATTTTCATAAATAAAACTTGCCGGATAGGTATTATTAGCATGAATGCCACCCACCTTAGCGGCGCACATAAAAACATAGTTCGGCTTATGCCTAGCAAACATTGCCTCCACGGCTTGTGCATCGCAAAGGTCTAGCTCTTGGCGGCTAAAGGTCAAGATATTTGTGAAGCCTGCACGCACGAGCGCTCGCACCACAGCACTACCAACCAAACCGCCATGTCCGGCTACATAGATTAAAGATCGTTCTTGCATTTTTTCGTTTCCGTTTTTTTGCCTCGACCATAAGTATCATCAAAGCGCTCAATATCATCTTCGCCAAGATATGCGCCTGATTGTATTTCTATAAGCACTAAGGGGATAATTCCGGGATTTTTCAATCTGTGCTTTGAACCTTGGGCTATATAAGTAGATTGATTTTCGGAAAGTAAAAAGATTTTATTTTCATTGGTTATTTCCGCTGTGCCGCTCACCACAATCCAGTGCTCTGCTCGGTGATAATGCCTTTGCAAAGAAAGCTGCTCACCGGGGCGCACCACAATGCGCTTAACCTGAAAACGGTCAGATTGAGCCAGACTTTCATAATATCCCCATGGACGACAAACTTTTTGATGCAACAAAGCCTCGCTGCGACCTTGCGCCTTAAGCCCCATGGCAATACTGCGCACATCTTGGGCATAACTTCTTTTTGCCACCAGCACAGCATCACCGGTTTCGACAACAACAAGGTCTTCAATGCCAAGAGTAGCCACAAGGCGCGATTCTGCGTGCACATAGCAATTTCGTGTTTTAAGCATAACAGTATCACCACGTTGCACATTACCAAGGGCATCTTTATTATGTTCATCAAGCTCATAAAAGGAATCCCACGAGCCAAGGTCATTCCAGCGCACTTGCAAAGGAAGTACCGCAGCTTTCGAGGTGTGCTCCATAACCGCATAGTCAATGGATTGCGCCGGACAAGCCGCAAACGATTTGGCATCCGGACGTATAAAATCCTTATCCTGCTGGCGCTGGTTCCAAGCATGCCTACAAGTATCTAATATGTCAGGCATAAACTTTTCTAGCTCGTTAAGATAGGCATCAGCTCGAAATAGAAACATACCACTATTCCAAAGATAGCCACCTTCTTCAAACATGGCTACTGCTACTTCATTGCTTGGTTTTTCCACAAATGTGCGTACATGAAAAATATCTTCTTGAAAAATAAGCTGCGACTCATCAGTCGCATCTAAGGGTTCACCTTTTTGAATATATCCATAACCGGTCTTAGCACTGTCCGGACTTATCCCATAGGTAACTAAAAACCCCTGCTCTACCGCTGACATGGATTTTTCCACAGCAGAAACAAGAGCATTATCGGGATTTAAGGAATGATCAGAGGGCAAGACCAACAAAACGGCATCTTTATCTGCTGTAAGAGCTGCAAATGCCGCAAGAGCAATGGCCGGTGCAGTTCCCTTGGCTTGCGGTTCTAAAACAATATTAGCTGCACGACTGCCGGGAATGCTCATGTCTTGCAAAGTTCCGGCTACGTAAAAACGGTACTCTTCGTTACAAAGAATAATTGGTGCACCAATGCTACGCTCGTAAGTTCGTTGTAAATGTTGCACTCTCTCAAAAGTTTGAGCAAAAAGTGTGGGAGTATTTTTGTCGTAAGCAACAAATTGTTTGGGACTTAAAGCACGCGACATGGGCCACAAGCGTGTACCACTTCCACCGCAAAGTATAGCAGGATGCAGCATATTTCCTCACTTTTCTTAATATATGCTTGGGTTACGCCGTATTGTATTTAGAACAGCATATTTTCGAACGACTTACTATAGGATTTAATGTTTGTCAAACAAAGAACATCGCACAAAAACTTTTTATCATCCACCCCGCAACAAGTACAAATTCTTATTATTTTCGTGCAAAATAAATAAAAGAAAAGTTAAAAACATCTTAACTTTGACTATCATTTTTAAAATAAAACTCTAACTACTTATTTTTACATGTTTTTTAAAAAAATAACCTGAAAAATAATAATTGCTATTGACAATCATATTCAAAGGCATTACTTTCACTTTGCATTTACATGTACTGAAATTTTAAACACCGCTGTACTAAATTTGCTTTTGGCAGCAAAAAAAGGAGAAGTATGACTCTCAACGACATAAAAAAAACCAGTGATTTTGTTGTAAAACATGTGAACGTCACCGGATCTTTACGCCAAAGACTATATGACCTTGGAGTTTGCCCAGGCACTAAGCTCAGTTTTATTCGTACTGCCCCCTTATCTGACCCAATACAAGTTCGAATCGGACATTATCATGTGGCCTTACGCCGCACCGAAGCTAAATTTGTAGAGGTCGAAGCCTATGTCGACTAAAAGTATTGCTCTGGCAGGTCAGCCAAATTGTGGCAAGTCTACACTTTTCAACCTTCTCACCGGCGCAAGGCAATATGTCGCCAATTACCCAGGCGTTACGGTAGAAAAACTTGGTGGGTCCATAACCATCAACGATCAAAAGATTGAAGTGGTTGACTTACCCGGAACTTATGCTTTTACGTCTTATTCACCCGAAGAAGTTGCCGCAAGAGATTTCATCCTTAAAGAAAACCCAAGCGTTGTTCTTGCCGTTTTGGATTCATCTACGCTAGAAAAGGGTTTATATTTTGTGCTACAGCTCTTGGAAATGGAGCGTCCTGTTATTCTTGTTTTAAATATGATGGACGTTGCCAAAAGACGTGGTATCAAAATTGATGAAGAAATGCTCTCCGCAGAACTTGGTATTCCTGTTGTTGGCATACAAGCCACCAATACCAAGAGCGAAGGTCGTGAAAAACTCATTTCGCTTATAGAAAAATACACTCAAGATGACACAGAGAGTAAGAAATACAACGTTGATTACGGAAAACTTGAAGACTATATTCAAAAGTTAGAACAAGACGCACAAGAAGCCAGTCAAAGCACAGGTTACCCCACGCGCTGGCTGGCCTTAAAGCTCTTTGAAGAAGATGCTGCCGTTATTGAGGTTATCGACAAAACGGAAGGCGGAACACATAGGCTTCGGGATATTGCAGCTAAATATGAACATGAGGCCACCCATGAGCTTTCCACAAACCCAGTAGCACACATTGCCGCCTCGCGCCATGCAATGGCAAGGAACATTAGTGACAAGGTTCTTGGATATGCCAATGCAGAAAATAAACAGGCAAAAACATTCACAGAAAAAGTGGATGCTGTGGTTTGCCATCGTATTTTGGGCCCCATTTGCCTTGTGGCGGTTCTTTTTGCCTTTTATCAAGTGTCTGTAAGTTACGGAAATGTGCTCGCCGCGCAAATTTGGCCGGTTTGGGGAAGCTTAGAAGCCTTTGTCAGCTCTATCTTGCCAAACCAAGGATTTTTGGAAGACCCCATGCTTCGTGCTTTGGTGGAGTGGCTCGTAAAAAGTGTCACTGCTGTACTCAACTATCTACCCATCTTCTTTTTGATGTTTTCCTTTGTTTTTATCTTGGAAAGTAGTGGATATTTGGCACGCATAGCATTTATTCTTGACAAAATTTTTCATACCTATGGTCTACACGGTCAATCCACCCTACCCCTTATCTTGGGCGGAATTTATGTGGGCGGTTGCGCCATTCCGGGCGTTGTGGCCACAAAGGCCATTCCCGACGAGCGTGCACGTTTCACCACTATCTTAGTCGTCCCCATGATGAACTGCCTTGCCAAAGTACCCTTATACCTGCTCATGGTGGGTGGTTTTTTTGCGGCTGAAGCCGGCAGTACCATGTTCTTCATGGGCACAATAACCCTTCTCATGGCGTTAATTGTGGCTAAAGTCCTTAATCTCACCGTATTGCGCACACGTCCGGCCGCTCCATTTATTATCGAGTTGCCAACATATCATTTCCCCATTTTGCGTAATATCTTACAAGAAACATTCATGCGCATTTGGATTTTCATCAAGAAAATTACAACCGTGGTTGTAGCCGTATCCACAGTGGTTTTTGTGCTCGTTTTCTTTCCTGGTGTCCCTGAAGAACGTGCCGCACACTATGCAGCTCAGCAACAAAGCATTGAAGATAAGTTCATGGCAGACGTGAAGAAAACCGGTTTTGACGGTAAATTCACCAAGGACGATATATTGCCCCTCTTGCGCTATCAAGACACATTACGCAATAGCAAAAAAGGTGTGACGCAAGACGAGGCCAAGGCCATTAACGAGCAAGCCTTAAAAGATTCACCCATCTACGCCTCAATAGTTTTGCGTAGAGGTAAGGACGGAAAAATACTTGCAAAATCGTTACGCACCCTTGACAGCGCGCGTAAAAATGTACGTCGTGAAATCCGTCAAGAACGCTTTGAAACAAGCTACCTTGGTCGTGCAGGCAAGGCCATTGAATCTGTCACAGCCGGTGCCGGATTTAACTGGCGCATCAACATTGCCCTACTCTCTGCCTTGGCTGCCAAGGAAAATAGCGCAGCAACCCTTGGAGCACTCTACGGATTTGAAGGCTCTTCTCCCGGAGAAAGCTTTAAAACTCTTGGATTTACTCCGCTGCACGCCTTGGCACTCATGCTCTTCATGGCCTTATATCCTCCTTGCTTGCCTGCTTCCATGATGGTGCGTGCGCAAACGGGGTCAACCGGTTGGATGATTTTCTCCATCATCTTCCAAATGAGCATCGGTCTTTTAGTGGCAACCTTGGTGTATAGCGGTGGTGTATTTTTGAACCTGAGCGGCGTTCAAGCCATGTGGACTTTCTACGGAATTTGCGCTGCCATTGTAGTTGTGCTTGGCTTTATCCCTGCGAGAGATAAATTTTCAAAGGCTCGCCAGTAGCACGTATTAAACTACCAACAATTTAGTAACTAGGGCGAAGGCTTAGGCTTAAGCTTAGGCCTTCAATGGAAATATAAACATATAAAAAGTAATCATGGAGATTTTAGAAATGAAAACAAGCTTTTTAGCTTTGGCTTTAGCGCTTTTATTGGCTCTGCCCGGCGCATCCTTTGCTCACAGCCCCGTATTTGATTGTTTTGACAACGGTGACGGTACTATCTCTTGTCAAGGCGGTTTTTCTGACGGCTCGTCTGCAGCCGGTGTAAAGGTACACATCAAGGACGGCTCCGGAAAGACTGTTGAAACGAAAGAACTTGACAAAAATGGCGAGCTCAGCATGAAAAAACCCGAAGGAAAATATTCAATGGAACTTGATGCCGGCGAAGGGCACAAGATTGATATTCCCGGCGATAAAATTGTAGAGTAGTTTTTTTTACGCCCTTTACTAACATTTTAACCAATTATTTCAGGAGTTTATGTGAAGAAGAAACTTTTAGCCCCACTTGGTTTATTGGCCGCCTTAGTAATGGCAAGCCCAGCTGACGCCCACTTTATGATGGCTTATACCCCACAAGATACCTTGATGGAAAAAGCTGAAGACCTTGATTTGCGCCTTGTATTTACTCACCCAGCAGAAGCCGGTCACATGATGGACATGGGCGGAGTAAAAGAATTTTATGTTGTTTCCAAAAAAGGTGAAGAAGAGCCTAAAAAGACTGATTTGAAAGGTTACCTTAAAGAAATCACTTGGTCTAACCCCGGCTCTAAAGCTCCAGCGTTTTCAGCAAAAATTCCCCGTAAAGAAATCCGTAGCATGGGTGACTATGCTTTTGTAATGGTTCCCGGCTACTATCTTGAAAAAGAAGAAGATGTTTACATGCAGCAAATCACCAAGCTCATCGTAAACGTTGGCGGCGTGCCTACCATTTGGAATGAACCTTTAGGTCTTCCTTGCGAAATCGTACCTATGATTAAGCCTTACGCTACTTGGACAGGCAACACCTTCCAAGCACAAGTTCTTTCCGGCGGCAAGCCGGTTCCCGGTGCTGAAGTAGAAGTTGAATACTTAAGCCATGCTCCTGACCTTAAGAGCAATTCCTTGGCTAAAAAGTCCAGCGTAAACTACCCTAACGGCGCACTTGTAACCCAAACTATCATTGCCGACCAAAATGGCGTGATCACCTTCGGTCTTTCCAAAGCCGGTTGGTGGGGCTTTGCAGCTCTTGGCGTAGGTCCTGACACAAAATATCAAGACAAAGATCTTTCCCAAGACGCAGTTATTTGGGTGCAAGCTCACGATATGAAATAAAAAACATTTATGAATTTGGGTGCAAGGTGTAAACTTTGCACCCATTTTTTATTTCCATAAAGGTACTATAATGAAAAAAATTATTTTCTCTCTTTGTGTATGCATGTTCATGCTTGGTATGCATTCTTTGGCGTCAGCGCACAGCGCATTACTCAATTGTTTTGACAATGCCGACGGCACCTTCACCTGCCAAGGCGGATTTTCCGACGGTTCGTCAGCTACAGGCATAAAAATTATTGTAAAAGACAGTTCCGGTAACGTGTTACAAGAAGCTCAGCTTAACGCTGACAGCGAAGTAGTCTTACCTCGTCCTCAACAGGATTTCACCGTTCTTTTCAACGGAGGCTCGGGGCACTCGGTGGAAATTTCCGGCGAAACCATTGTTCGTTAATTGTGCGCTAATTGTTCGTTCAATGTTCGTTCATTGCTCGTTCAATGTTCCCTCATTTGTTCGTTCAATGTTCCTTCAATGTTCGTTCGCTGTTCGTTCAATGTTCCCTCATTTGTTCGTTCAATGTTCGTTCGCTGTGAGCTAATTGTTCCTTCAATGTTCGTTCAATGTTCGTTAATCAAACACCGGGTGAAATATGTATGAAAGTCCTGTCAGTATAGAAAATCTTTGCCATAACTATGGTAAACGCGAATTATACCACAACTTAACCTTGACCATTCCCAAGGGCAGAGTATGCGCGTTGCTTGGAAAAAATGGAGTGGGAAAAACAACCCTTATTCAAATTCTCATGGGTTTTTTGCGGCCAAGCAGTGGTCAATGCCGCATTTTTGGCGACTTAGCCTATGCCATTCGTCCGGAAACTCGCGAGCGAGTTGGCTTACTCTTCGAAAAACACCTTGCCTATCAATTTTTCAGCATAGAACAAGTGGAAAAATATACCCGTCAGTTTTATCCCAGATGGAAACCGGAGCGTTTTTACAATCTTGTTGACTTATTAGGCTTACCCAAGAATCATCTCATTGCGCACATGAGCGAAGGTCAACGCTCGCAAGTGGTGCTTGGCTTAACCCTTGCCCAAGACCCGGAATTGCTCATCCTTGATGACTATTCCATGGGGCTTGATGCCGGTTATCGTCGTCTTTTTGTGGATTATTTGAAAGAAAATCTTCGAGATGGTGAGCATACTATCATTATAACATCACATGTTATTCAAGATATGGAAAGCTTTGTGGACGATGCTGTTTTTATGCGCCGCCACAAATTGGCTCACCAAACTTCCTTAAGCGAATTTATGCAAAATTTCACTTGTTACCGCATAAAACGCCCAGAAAATAAGCAAGTATTGGAAAGTACACTGAAAAATATACCAACGGACATTTTAGCCAATGTGGAATGGCATAAAGATTTTGTGGAACTATTTTTTTATGCTGATGAAGCCACACGCCAAAAAATGATTTCAGAAAATGACTTACAATCCCTCGATATTGAGCAAAAAGCCATGAATATGGAAGATGCCTTTATTGGCTATACAGGGAGGTATTAAATGAGAGAACGTTCAGCACTAAAGGCTGTTTTTTATAAAGAAAGCATTAAAATGCGTACCATGATGCTTGGCATTTTTGTTGCTAATATGGCAGTCATGATTTGGAATTTTTTAACTTTACGCCGTTTGTATATGCTCGATCACTCAGAAGTTGTATGGTTTAGAACCATCAACCTTGGTCAAATTCCATACACCGACCTTATGTTCATCCCCATTATTTCCGCCATAGTTTTTTGTATCGTCCAATTTTTACAAGAAATGCGTGATGGGCGCATTCGCATTGCCCTGCACGCGCCTTGCGATTCTGCCTTGGTGGTTTTGTGGCACGCCCTCTTTGGCACGCTCTTTTTAGTGTGCCTATTTGCGGTGGATGCACTCATCCTCTATGCCAGCATGTGCCTTTACTACACAGCAGAAGTGGGCAATGCCGCACTTTTAACGACGCTTCCTTGGTTTATCGCCGGCATTTATGCCTATCTTGGCGGAGCCTTTGTCTTACTGGAGCCACAAATAAAAAGGCGTATTTTAGCAGCCATTGTGTGCTTTGGCCTGTGCATACCCTTATATTTTTATCGTAATACAGGTTTTTATGTGGATATTTTACCATTTTTTGTTTTGCTCATTCCGTGCATGTTTTACATTATCGCCCTCTCGGCCGACGATTACAGGAATAGGTGGATAGCATGAAAATTCGCATAGCCAGCCTTTGTATGTACTTTTTGTGCATTGTATTTTTTGCGTGGGCTTTCCCTTTATTTTATCAAATGATTTTCATAAAATCGGTAGATAAAACGCATATGTTTTATGGCCCTGTGGACAATAACATGATTTACACCGAGCAAGTGCTCATCGATGATATGCAAGCTGCGGCAAAATCAGAAAATCATCATGCCGATGTGGTTTACAAAAACGAAAAAGGTGAATACTTTACCCGTAATGAGTTTGAAGCCAAAGTTCCTTTCATTTATTTTAGAAATATGGAATTACGCGGAAAGCTCCCCTTGCAATTGCACGGAAAATCATTTGACCGTAAGAGTATAGAAAAAGAACGTCGTGTACTGGAAATGCCCTCACGCAATCTTGACAATAACAACTACAAAGAAGCCATTTATCCATTGCTGGACGCAAACCCCGGGCAAGTGGCGCTCATTCTTCCTGCCGATCGAATACGTTTTGCCGGCGATGAATTACAAATGATTGACAGCGACAAAAACGCTGTGGATAGAGAGCAAACGATTAAGTATACAGCAGCATTAAAGGATAAAGGCTTTACCTTTCCGGCTCTTGGAGTTTGGGGTAATTTTTCCACCTTCAAGCCTTACGAAGCCGGGGTTTTTATTCGTGACAGTGCCGGTAAAACATTTCACCTTTTGCGAAAAAATAACGTTCCAGAAGTCACCCAAGTGGATTGGGATGCCGATGTTGTTCCGCAAAAAATTATTTTGGCAGAAGCAAAGGACAGAAAATACCTTGGTTTAGTTCTTGACACCAAGCAGCGTATGTATATTTTGCATCAAGACAAGTTTGCGCTTACGCAAATACCAATGGAAAAATACATACCTGAAATAATGGATTTTAAGGTGATTATGGATCCACTTTTCATCACCGCCGTATTTTCTGACGATACGCACATAACAGCCATTGCTTTTAACAATGCTGACACCCTGCCAAGTGTTTTGAAGCCCATACACACCTATACACATAAAATGAGCCAAAGCCAGCAAACGACGCTTTCTAAGATCGCTGACGTACTTTTCCCCATGAGCATTAGCTTTAAGCAAGCGCATATGGGCAAGGGGGGTATTGATTTGAACATTAGTCCGCTTTTTGTACCCTTTGGCATATTTTTTAACTTAATTTTAGCAGGCTTATATTACTTTATTCGTAAAAAACAAAGACAACGCGGATTATTCCTCCAAGGAGCTTCTGTTGTCTTATTCGGCCTTTATGTTCTTATCCCCTTGGAACTTATGGAACAATATAAAGACAGGAACGTGCTGCTGTAATTCGCACTGACAACAACATATTTTATTTTGTAATTCACTGAAATAATGGCAAAAAAAAACAAAAATCAGAAAATTTGATTTTTTTTGCCATTACCCCCTTTTCAAGTGGCAAAGTGGTATTATACTTATAGCCGTTCGCCAGTGAAATTGGCGAGCTCAAATACAACCATCCACATTGTGCATTTTGCACGATGTTATTTTTTTGATATGGATGTAAAAATTATCTATGTTATTCGGAGGAAACGAAATTATGACCTTGAAGCCCCTCAACGACCGCGTACTTGTGAAGCGTCTTGAAAGTGAAGAAAGAACAGCCGGCGGACTTTATATCCCTGACACAGCAAAAGAAAAGCCATCTAAAGGCGAAGTTGTTGCCGTAGGCCCAGGCAAAGTAGCCGACAATGGCCAACGTGTTGCCATGGATGTAAAAGCCGGTGATGCCGTGCTTTTCAATAAGTATGCCGGAACAGAAGTCAAAATCGACGGCACAGAATATCTTGTGATGCGCGAAGACGATATCCTTGCTATTATTGCTTAATTTAATATATATACATTGTTAGGAGTATGTAAGAAATGTCTGCTAAAGAAATTTTATTTGATGTTAAAGCTCGTGAAAAATTATCCCGTGGCGTTGATAAACTTGCCAATGCCGTTAAAGTAACTCTTGGCCCCAAGGGTCGTAACGTTGTTATCGAAAAGAGCTTTGGTGCTCCCGTTATCACCAAGGACGGCGTGACTGTTGCCAAGGAAATCGAGCTTGAAGACAGATTCGAAAACATGGGCGCACAAATGGTGAAAGAAGTTGCCTCTAAAACTTCTGATGTTGCCGGCGACGGAACCACCACTGCCACCATTTTGGCTCAAGCCATCTATCGTGAAGGCGTAAAGCTTGTAGCTGCCGGCCGCAATCCTATGGCCATTAAGCGCGGCATCGACAAGGGCGTTGAAGCTCTTGTGGCTGAGCTTGCCAATCTTGCCAAACCTACCCGTGACCAAAAAGAAATTGCCCAAGTTGGTACCATTTCTGCTAATGCCGATGCTACCATTGGTACCATCATTGCCGAAGCTATGGATCGCGTTGGCAAAGAAGGCGTTATCACCGTTGAAGAAGCCAAGGGCCTTGAAACAACCATGGACGTTGTTGAAGGTATGCGCTTTGACCGTGGCTATTTGTCCCCATACTTTGTGACAAATGCCGAAAAAATGATTTGCGAAATGGACGATCCTTACATTCTTTGCACAGAAAAGAAGATCTCCAACATGAAGGACATGCTCCCCATTTTAGAGCAAATTGCCAAAGTTCATCGTTCGCTCGTTATCATTGCCGAAGACGTAGAAGGCGAAGCTCTTGCTACTTTAGTTGTAAACCGCTTGCGTGGCGCTTTGCAAGTTGTAGCCGTTAAAGCTCCAGGTTTTGGCGATCGTCGCAAAGCCATGCTTCAAGACATAGCCATTCTTACCGGCGGCCAAGTGGCTTCTGATGACATTGGCTTGCAACTTGAAAACTTGCAGTTGACCGACCTTGGCTCTGCTAAGCGCATTGTTATTGACAAAGACAACACCACCATCGTAGACGGCGCCGGCAAAGGCGACGACATTAAAGCTCGTGTAAAGCAAATTCGTGCTCAAATCGAAGACACCAGCTCTGATTATGACCGCGAAAAATTGCAAGAGCGCCTTGCTAAGCTTGTGGGCGGCGTTGCTGTTGTGCATGTTGGTGCAGCCACTGAAA
>CAYJJP010000037.1:0-12497 GCA_964370525.1 uncultured Desulfovibrionaceae bacterium
AGTATACGGGCTTAAACCTGTATCGAGAGTTCAAATCTCTCCCCCTCCGCCACCACAAAAATTTCAAGGGTTTACTGGAAACAGTAAGCCCTTTTCTTTTTGCGTCACTAAAAAAATAACCCACGAAAACCGCTAAAAAGGGCTATAGTGGGTCACTTTTGGGTCACTTTTCTATTTTGTGGTGCGTTGACAGTAACCACAAAATTCAGTATTTTTCTTTTCAGTGGGACAAGCCTCCGGAAGGAGGTTAGCAGATGTATGACTTTATTATTAGCTTCACAGCTAGTGTACTGGCAAACATTGTGGTAAAACTTTTTTATCGTAAAAAATAAAAGAGAATAGCCCCTGCGTTGTCACCATAACAAACGGGGCTATTCTCTGTAACAATTTTTTAATTACGGGGGTTGTCCCACAATCTAGGGTGAAGTTCCAGCTTCACCCTTTCCTTATACTTGAGGCTTATCTTGAGGTTTGTCAAGCCAAGATAAGGAAAAATTATTTTGCGCGAACAACTATGGCTCTGGCTACATAAAAAACTGTGAATAAGAATGCTACGTTTCTTTTCTTACGGACATATTGTTTTCCTAGTATGCTCATCCTCTATGGCACTGCCCAAATCATGGGAAGTACTGCTTTCCTCGTCAAAGCTCCACTCCCTAGCCTCGACGATTTTTGCATACTGACGCTTAATTTCTGCCACGCATTCTGCCACCTCTTGGTGTACAATATTGGCCTTGTTGACCTCTGCGGCAGAAGGTAAAGGGATGGTCATATTTTTCACATTTTCCATGGTTATGGTCAGCAAGCTGGCTCCGCTGGCGTGACTGGCAAGACTTTTGCGCACATGATTTTGGCGCAAATAGGAAAACAGCCACGCTCCATCTACAGCAAAGGGGCGAATAAGAAGCATGGACTTTCCGGCAATATGCCCCCCCATACTCAATCCGCCAGAATAATTACAGTACCTATACGGCCTATCGCTGTCTTCCGGCATATCATCCACATAACCTACCTTACCGATACTTTCCAAACTTCCACGAAAAATCAGTACAATATCGCCGGGTTGAAGCAAAAACTTACCCTGTTTGGCATAGGAAGTTATCCTTAGTACAATACTTTGCCCGCCAAAAATATTCACAAAACCCGATACAGCATCAACATCCGCTAACCCAAGCTCACGATGAAATGTGGCAAAAATCGTCGGCTCCACGCCTACAGCATTGTCTTCATTATCATAAATCACTTCTAAGGTAGCCTCTGCCCTACTCTGCCATGCCTGATGGTCAAAGGTTGTTCGCGGCAATTGACATCGCAACACATGAGCGACTTGACGCAAAAGCACATTGCCCTCGGTGGGAGTAGGATTTTGTTCCTCTTCATGGATGGCAGGGGTAAGATTACACAGACCGCTACGCAAAAGATTTTGCACACGCACTTGTATGCCTTGCTCCAAAGCTTGCAGAGCAGTCTTCATGGCAGTTGCATTCAACCCTGTACTCATACTACTTATCTGCGCCATACCAATGCTTTTTGTATTCCCCTGCCCAAGATTTAAAAGCGCCGGATAGGTATTCACCCCTTGCCGCCTTGGACGCGGCAATTGTAAAATAGAATGTATAAGCCCTTGTTCCACCCATAGTCTGCGTGCATATCCATACAAGGACAAGCCCAAAAAATCCCAAGAGCACAGCACAACTCCCCCAACAATGGCCTTAGTGTGCGTAGCGGAAAATTCTTTTTCGGCTATGACAAGCGGATTTTGCCCCAAAAGATAATATTGTTCCGGCAAGGTAGAACCAACTCTATTCCACCCCCCTTGAGGCAGCTCTTTTTGCAAAAAGACGCACGTTTTCTCCATATATTTTTGTTCTTCACCGCTTAGTGGAAACACGGAAACACGCGCCCCAAAGCATGTGGCTAGCAGCGCAACAGGAAGCATAGCCCAATCTTGAAGAAGAATGTGCATGGATTTTCCCTGTTTTTGTCGTGCGAGAAGATTGACCGCAAACAAACAAATATCGGACACAGGAAAAAGCTTTGAATGCATTTTACGCAAACTCATGAGTATATAATAAAAAATCTCTGCCTTGCGCCCTTTCGTGTAAATTGCATATTCTTCTTGCTTATCAAAGCACTGATAAAATTGCTCAAGCCAGCCATGAGCCATCTCCGTGGGCTGCGAAAAAGGAAAACTGTATATCGTTTGATACCCCTCTCCCACATACTCATTCCGACGTATGATTTTCGTCACCTCATCGGATAATGCTTTGTTATAATAAAATATTTTATTAGCCATGATGTTTCAATTATAGGCACTAATGCAACAGTATGCAAGGGGTAAGACGGCACGTTTTTCATGCAAGAAACATTTCCCTTTCATAATACTCTATTTTTTTATTCTTTTTAAAAATATAAAAATTAAATTAGCCTGTCACTTGCTTTTACGACAATAATAAACTAAAAAACAATCATATAATATTTATCAGTTGAAAGTGCGGAGACAAATATGATTTATTTTACATCAGACTTACACTTTGGACACAATAATGTCATGCGGTATTGCAACCGTCCCTTTAACTCGGTTGACGATATGGACGCTACTTTGATTCGCAATTGGAATAACACCGTACAAGCGAGAGATACCATTTATATTCTAGGCGATATTAGCTTGAAGGGGCCAGAATATATTAACGAGCTCATGCCAACGCTACAGGGGAAGAAGCATCTTATTTACGGCAATCACGACTTATACAGGCGCAAGGAAAGTTTTAATGCAAACCATTTTGCAAGTATCAGCCCTTACTTGGAAGTAAAAATTGAGGAGCGTTGGTTTATCATGTTTCATTACCCTATCTTAGAGTGGAATCATCAACATCACGGCGCAATTCACATGCACGGACATATCCACGCAACGCCGAGATATAATGCGGAAAATGCTGAAAAAGGGATTTTCCGTTTTGATGCGGGCGTAGATGCAAATGCCTATTGTCCTGTAAGTGCGTATACCATTCTTAATTGGGCAAGCGGGGATAGCGCCAAGGTTGACCATCATTATCGCGAATAAAAGTTTAATAGTTTAACAATTTACAAGATGAAGGTGCATATGAAAAAGCAAATAATTTACGCTATGGGAGATATACATGCAGATTTTGGTCAATTAAATACCTTTATAAATAAAAAAATACGCTGCAATAGGAAAATTCAAGAGCTTGCGCAAAATTATGAGTTGGAATTTATCATCTTACAATGCGGTGACTTTGCATTCTTTTGGCCTAACTATGATCATAGCAAAGCCATTAAAAATCGCGTGGATTTCTTACAGGATGGACATGTAAAAATCTATTGGTGCGATGGTAACCATGACGACCATGACGCATTAGACGCTCTTGAAACTGCCCACCCCGATACGCCCTTTATTGAGGTGGCACCGCAGGTGTATTTTGCCACTTTTGGTTCAGTGCTCACGCTTTTAGATGGCACCAAGGTGCTTTTTGCCGGCGGTGGCGATTGTGAATATGATGATAAGAAAAAACGTATTTCTAAGGAAAGACTCAGGGGCAGAAAAACGTGGTGGAAGCAAGAAGGCATTGACGAAAAAGATATGCAAAATTTACCGTATACGCATATCGACTGGATAATAAGCCATGCCAGCCCTGTAAATATATGGCCTTTTTTTGACTTTAGAGCTCGGCATAGAAACGAGCCCTCCCAAGAGTATTTAGCTGAAATACAAAAACGCTATAAGCCAACCAACTGGTTTCATGGGCATTATCATAGTTACAAAGAATATGAGCATGATGGGTGCAACTTTACTTCGCTTAATTGTGTCCAATATAGAAATAGTTGGCATAAAATCATAGCTCATATTACGCAAGAAAACGGCGATCAGGTCAAAAGGGAAAACATTATGCAAAAACTATTTGTTTTTAGCTATATAGATGAAGAATACAAGCTTTGCGGCACTTTGCAATTTCAAAAGGACGGTCGCTTTTCTTCTTTTGAATACTTCGCAAAATATGTAAGCCATGCCTCTGCTATTTCAGTAGATCCTTTTCACTTGCCCTTGCCAAAAGTTGGAAAAAGCACGGAATACACCAAGAAAGGCATGTATTTTGAGGATTTTTTAGCCGGTTCCTTTGAGCAGCAAACCTGCGAAAAATTAGGCATTACCTGCGACATTAAAGACATGCTTATACGCAATAGGCAAGGTTTTTTACGCTTTTGCGAAAGCAAAACACTGGCTGCGCCTGTACACGAATATGTGACCGATTGGCAAGCGCATTGGCAGAAAATCAAGGCTCTGCGCGCTGCTGATAACTTTAGCGACGTGGAAAGACAAGAGCTTGCGGAAAGCTTCCCTCTCTTTTCCCTTGGCGGAATGCGCCCCAAGACCTTGTATGAGGACGCCGAGGGCAAGCTGTGGATGGTGAAATTTGCCGATAAACATGATACATTTGACGTGCCCTTGATGGAATATGCCTGCGCTAAGCTCATACATGAGTTTAATGTGGGTGGCACAGCACCTAATAATAGCAAATATGCTAAAGAGGCTATGAGAGGTGACCTGCACATAGCCATGAAAGATACGAGCCGTATTAAACTCTACGATAGAGATGCCGTAAG
This sequence comes from uncultured Desulfovibrionaceae bacterium, assembly GCA_964370525.1. Classification (GTDB taxonomy): domain Bacteria; phylum Desulfobacterota; class Desulfovibrionia; order Desulfovibrionales; family Desulfovibrionaceae; genus CAYJAD01. The sequence goes on from CAYJJP010000037.1 coordinate 4,624, forward strand.
CGTACCGAAAATGTTTGTGGAAACGCATGATGGAGAAAGAGTTTTGTTTGTTGAAATGTTTGATAAAAATCCGAAACAGCTTTTTATTTCCGGCCTTACTGTCATGGGCGTTGCAGAAAATGACTATAAGAATTTTAGTTATCAAAGCATGTTTACCAATGCGCAAAAATTGCACCCGGATTTTTTTGGGGAGGAGCTTTTTCGGCGTATTGCTTTTAATATTTTCATCAATAATACCGATGATCATCCACGCAATCATGGATTTTTGTATGACGGCAAAAATCTTTCTCTTGCGCCTTGTTATGACCTTGTGCCCACGCCAAGGATTGAAGGCCTTGGCAGTGAGAGCTATTTGGCCTGCTCTTTTGGGCCAGAGGGACGCCTAGCCACTTTTGAAAATCTGTATGCGGCTTGTGAAAGTTTTGGTATTACCGAGGAAACAGCATGGCATATTTTGGCAAGCTTAAAAAATATTTGTCACCCACAGCAAGAAAGATGCTATGGCCTTGACCCTGCCACAAATGGCTGGAGGGATATGGACATCCCCAAGGAGCAAGAAGAGCATATGGCATATACTTTTGACACTTCGCTCAAATCCCTTTCGGTCGCGGTTGATGAAATTTTTAGCGGGAAATATAATGAAGTGGAAAGTCACAACCTCTTTTATGTTCGCAGAAGTTTAGAAGAAAAGGAAGAAGAAAAGCTGAGAGTGCTATGGGAACAAGATTTACTACATCTCATTTGGAAACAAGGCTATAGCGAGCTTACATTGGCTGCTACTTTAGGACTTTTAGATCATATTCGTGATTTTGCCAAGGCTGGAGCTGATATTGACGAGCAAGATGCCAAGAAAAGAACGGCGCTTTCATGCGCGCAAAGACATGGACATACTGCCACTGTAGACTTTCTCTTGAGGCATGGTGCAAAAAATGTTGATTTACAAAATCTTATGGAAAATGCCGTATCTAACGGTGATGTGGAAACAGTAAAAATTTTGCATAAACAGGGTGCAGAGCTGCATGGAACCAAAGTTTATGAACAAGAATTTTCTTTAGGCCTTAAAGATGGAACAAATCAAGCGACTTGTAAAGCACGGTAGGTATTCCCCTATTTTCAATCGGCCATATTTTCCGAAAGTGTGGAATTGGTGCAATATTTCATTGATAACGGTGCAGATATACATGCAAAGGATGCAAAAGATGGGCAAACTCCACTACATTGGGCGGCTAAATATAGCTCAGAAGAAGTGGTCACCTTGCTGGTGCAACTTGGGGCAAATATGGAAGCCAAGGATGATTCTGGGAAAACGCCTTTGCTTTGCGCCTGTACAAGGGATATCGACGAAGGCTATAATGAGGCAAAATATCAAAAAGAAGAATAAAGAGTAAAAACTATGGGAAGAAGTGGCTTATGATGCAACAAGCTGTAAAGTAAACAATAAAATAATTGACAAGGTTTTAAACCATATCTATATTTTCGCCTGTTTGAATTGTTTTCATACAAGAAAAATGAAATATTATACTAAAGGAAGAAGGAAATCAAAGTGGACTCATTGCAATTAAAAAAAATTCTATCTATTACTATGCATTTGTATGGGGTGTGGGTTTTATTTATTCAATTTTACTCAAAACCCCTATATAATGTCATAAAGTACAATGTGGGTTTATTTCACAATCTAGGTCTGTATGCTATTTGCGTAGTAATCGCGGTTTTTGCCACAATTTATCTTGCTGTATATGGCTTCCGCAATGCTTTCGCCATCAGCGATACCGATAGAATGTGGTACTTAAATGATACAAATCTAGTAGTTCTAAAGCGTATAAGATTTTTTTCGGCACTCATTTTAGCTTTAGAAATAATTGCCAAAATACGAATTTACATTACTTACCAAGTTTTTATGGGTGACTCCATTGCCTTATCTCTTTTACCCATTATTTTCCCCTTTATTATTCTGGTTTTTTCTACCATAGCCCTACGAAAAGCAAATTTAGTAATAAGAGGTTAAATTTAAATATTATTTTGTGCCTTCGCAATAATTGATTTTACAAAACGAAGGCACAAAAACATATTTAAAGCACTCTACTTACCTTCCATAAACTCTACCAGCACTGCATATTCATCATTTCTGTTTCTATCCATATACCAGGAACTATATACAACTGTGGGAATGAATATTTTTGTTCTATGTTTATTGCTTAATATTATACAATTACCTGACTTATTGTTTTTCACATTATAGATAAGCTTCACCAATGAGCCCACTGTCCACACAATAAAAATAAGAAGATAAGCAATGAGTTCTGCAATAACATTTCTACGAGAATACCCTCTCTCATCCAACCTATTTAAGCTAAACAAACTATTACTCTTATTTGCAGGCACAACCTTTTCTACTTTTTCAATGTCTTTAGGACTGAATTCATATTTTAGTCCACGCAGAAAAATACGTAACTTCCTTTCTCCTTCCTTACCATAAATGCAGAAATTCAGTTTATTGTGTCCTGTATAAAATGTTTTATTTTCTACATTGAAAAAGCTCTTTCTACTAAGATGTATTGAAAGATAAAGCAAAAGACCTAAAATTGGCGCTCCAATGAGATATGCCAGCAGCAGTGGCTCTTCAGAAAGTAATGATACAATATTACCGGAAATCAAATCGTATAGGAGAAAGAAAAGCATCGGAAAAATAAAAAGCACACATCTTACAACATTCCAAAAATTATAAATTACCAAGCCTAAAATTGGGGCTCCAATGACAAAATATAAAACAGCTTTTTGAATAGTGGGATTGTGTATTTGAAAATTATTTATGCCATGAAAATAATGCCCTGAATAAAAAGCTTCTCCAAACCAATACGGCGCAACATTATTATAATCATCATAGCTGATAACATAAGACAGAATACTTAAAGAAACAAAAAGTATGGGAGTTACTAATAGCAAAATTTTGCCAAGAGAGCGAACCATAGACATCCTCCATTAGAGTTCATAGATTAATATACAAAATGTAATTGTATTTTTGAAAAAATTGAATATCAACTATTACAATTCTCGTCAAGACTGCCACAATATGCTATTATATTTTTACACTAAAACGCCCAACATAACAATATATTATGCTAGGCGTTTTAACGAAACTAGCTTTGCCACTCAACATAGAGTCAAGCACAAAGAGTTATTAAATAAATTATTTACTAATCAAGATACTTTTGTTCAAATTCGTCCATAGGCATGGGATGTGCTATGAAAAACCCTTGTGCAAGCTCCAAATGATTAGCGTCCAATGGCTCAAAATATTCGCTGACTTCAATACCTTCAGCTACTATCTTCATGCCCAAGCCGTGCGCAATGGCGCTGATACCATTAACAACAACAGTACCACGTTTGTCATCGTCATTATTTTCAAAAAAACTCTTATCAAGTTTAAGCACGTCTACCTTGAAGTCTTTTAGCATACCAAGCGACGAATAACCGGCGCCAAAGTCATCAATGGCTACTGTAAAGCCTGCTTCGCGTAAATCGCTAAGCAGCTTTGCTAAGTCGTCCGCGTTTTCTGATATGGCTGTTTCCGTAAGTTCCACCTCTATATATTGGCGAATGTCTCCGTACACATCGCAAGTTTTCTTCAAATCTTCAACAAAATTTGGATTTTTCAGATGAACACGGGAAAAATTGACAGAGAGGGGCAAAACCTTATGCCCTTTTTCAATCCATGATTTTATTCGCATACACACTGTCCGGAGAACAAAAAAATCTATTTCAACAACAAAACCGTTCTGCTCAAAAACAGGAATAAAATCATCAGGCAAAAGCATGTTTCCGTCGTCGGTTACCCAACGAACCAAGGCTTCACCACTGGTTACTTTTTGCTCTTTCAAATTGTATTTAGGCTGTAGATACACAATAAATTCAAGATTTTCTAAGGCACTCCTGCTCATATTGATAAGCTCTGTGTTTCGGCGCACTTCTTGGCGAAACGCATCATCATAATCCCATGAGTTAACATGACCTAAAGTTTTCGTCATACTGTGTGCAAGCGTAGTTTTATTCATCATATCCGCCACATCTCGCTCACCTTTTTGAATGAAATAACGACCATAGCGGAAACAAAACTCATAGGAGCGTAATTCGGTCAAGCTCGCGCAGAAATTTGCCTCAAATGCTGTGCGAGTAGCATTATCGTCTAAAAAGCCGTGGGCGGAAAACATGATGAACTCATCATTACGCATGCGAGCGCACAAAAAACTGTCGTCATTTGAGTTTTGCAATGCTTTAGCAATGTTAACAAGCACCCTATTACCCGTTTCATAATCAAACATTTCATTGATGGCTTTGAAGTTTTCAACATCAAGTTTTTGCATCACATATTTCATGTTTGGATTTTTCTTAATAACAGCTTCCACCTCCTGTCTGAATTTTACAGCATTGCAAAGCCCTGTTAATTCATCATAAAACGCCAATTCGGTAACTTCTCGCAATGTTTTTCTCTTAAGATATATAATATAGCCGCTTAAGAGCAAGAATATGACAAGCATAATACCTGTAACATACTGTACTTCATTGGATATATCTCGTACAGGATTTGCCAAGACATCGTGGGACACAAGAAAAAGCTTCCAATCATTGAGTGCAAGCGGCCGAAATTCAATAATTCTTTGCTGACCGTTTAGAGTAAAGCTTGTACCGCCCCATTTTTTTTGCTCCACAAACTCAAAAAACTGCTCAAAGGTTAATCCGTTAGCAAATTCAGCATCTCGTAAAAAGTTTAAAGAGTGGTAAATATCGCTGGACGACGCCACAGGAAATCCATTACTATCAATAATATATGCAGATTCCGAAGAGTCTGTGTAGGATTTTAACAATTCCGTCATATAGCGTGTGCCATATTCCGCAATGATGGCTCCCATAACACGTCCGCCGTGCCTAATGGGAATGGCCACAGAAAGAACATAACGTCCTGAGATTTCAGACAAGTGAATATCAGATGCGCTATTTTTTCCTTCCATTGCGGCTATGAAAAGAGGAGAGTTGCGCAAGTCAACCTTTTCACCCGATGGACGCACGGCGCGCCCGTGTATGTCCACCATAACTATAGCATCAAAACTCAGTGATTGTAGCACATTTTGCAAGAACTGTAATTGAGCATTGCGGTTTGGATGTAGCGTTACAAGTGTTCTTGTAATGCTTTCAAGGCTTGCTTGTGTGCTTCTTATAACACCGTTCAAAGCCGCATGTTCTTGACTAGCGATGGCAACTATATTTGCCTTATCAGTTAAGTTTAGGTTAAGGTGAATACTACTGTTAAATGCGTAAAAAGATATAAATATCAATATGACTATAGCGCTAAAGGCAAAAACAGCAAAAGGAATTCTTCGAAATTCGCTACTAATATTATGTTGCGTAACATATTTTGCTAAAAGATTTTGCAAAGCGGTAATTTTAGTTTGCAGCATTTTCATACTCCTTCATATATTTTTGCTCAAATTCAGACAAAGGCATGGGCTTTGCGAAATAATAGCCTTGCACTATTTCACACTCAATACTTTTTAAGAATGTTATCTGATCTGCTGTTTCGATGCCCTCTGCGACAATTTTCATGCCCAAAGTCTTTGCAATCTTTATGATTCCGCCCACAACAGTGTCTCCACGTGAATCTTCGCTATTTTCATCAAAAAAACTCTTGTCAAGCTTAAGACAGTCAACGGTAAAGTTTTTAAGCATTCCCAGTGAAGAATAACCCGCCCCAAAGTCATCTATGGCAATAGAAAAGCCGGCTTCGTGTAATTCACCCAAAACACGGGATAAATCCTCAACATTTTCTGTGGCAGCAGACTCTGTCAGCTCAACTTCGATAAAGTGGCGTATATCGCCATATGAGTCACAAATTGCTTTCAGCTCGTTGACAAAATTGGGATTTTGCAAGTGCATGCGTGAAAAGTTTACTGAAATTGGTACTATTTTAAATCCGGCTTGAAGCCAAATTTTTATCTGTCTGCACACACGCTTCAAGATGTAGATATCCACATGAACAACAAAACCATTTTGTTCAAAAAGTGGAATAAATTCATCAGGATAAATCATCTTTCCATCGTTTTCTATCCAACGAACCAAGGCTTCGGCACCACAAATTTTATCTGTAAAAATATTCATTTTGGGCTGTAAATAAACCTTAAATTCATTTTGTTCAATGGCATTTTTACGTTTATTTGTGATTTCCGCCATACGCAAGACGCGTTTTTTGAAGCCATCGTCATACTCACAAGTTTTCTTATCTTTATCCATCTTTGCCATATGATGAGCCATATTAGCCTTATTGATGATTTCCATCACATCTTCGTCGGCACTTTCAAGGAAATAACGCCCGTATCTAAATACAAATTCATGGTCGCTCAGCTCTGGTATAAGCGCTTGAAAATATTTTTCATAAGCGTCACGCGCAGCGTCATCTTGTTCTAAATAACCATTGCCGGCAAACATGAGAAATTCGTCAGCACCAATACGTGCACATACAAAGGTTGGTTCTTCGACTGTTTTGATAGTTTGTGCAAGTTTTTGTAAAACAAGATTACCAACATCGTGTCCAAACATTTCATTTATTGCTTTAAAACCCTTAATATCCATTTTTTGAATAGCAAAATGCAGATCCGGATGATTTTTTTGCAAAGTTTTCACTTGTTCTTTGAAGTATACAAGATTAGGTAGGCCCGTCAAATCGTCATAAAAAGCAACTTGCTCAATGTCTTTCACGCCTTTGCGCTTTAAGAGCAACGTACATACAAGGAAAATTAAGAAAGAGAGCGTCATAATAATAAGCAAGTACTTAATGCCCTCAGAAATTTCTCTGATGAGAGAATTTGAAACATCTTCAGAAACCACAACTACAGTCCAATTGCGTAAATTAATTGGACGATACTCAAGGATATATGTGCCACGCCCAAATGTTGCAACAACACCTCCTCCGCTATGCTCACGTTTGCTCATGGCTTCAATAAGCTTGGCGTAGGTCATATTGCCCTCAAACTCTGCATACTTAAATGAGGTGATGTATTCATCTCTGTAGCTTGTATTTGTAATGACATTACCATCACGATCCAAGATAATGGAATAGCCTTTTTCATCGGCTTCATCCACGAGAGCAATGAGTATATTCGTAATATAGTCTATACTATATTCAACAATAACAGCACCAACGATTTTATTATGTTTGTTGAGCATGGGTGTTGATGCCACAAGGACTTCCTTACCGGAAAATTGCGACCTTTGCGGCTTAGAAGAATAAGTTTTCCCCTCCATTGCTGCTTTGAAAGCTTCATGGTCAATGACATCAACAGGCGTCAAATCCGAAAGGCGACCTACTCCGGTATTGTCCGCCACAATAATCGTATCAATGTTTAACGCTTTTTCAATACTATTAATATAGGCTGCAATGGCACCATCGCTATCATCAATAATTTGGAGAGTTCGTGACATGCTTTTCAGGTTCATAACATGCCCTTCAATGGCTCCATCAATGGCTGCTTGCTGTTGGTTTGCGGTCAATCTAATATTTTCGACTTCTGTGTCGACAAGGTCGCTATCCACTTGATAATAAAATATAAACATAAAAAGAACAACAACACAAAATCCTGCCCCAAACCAAAGCAAAGTCTTAGGACTTTCTTTTTGAAAACTCATACATTTCTCCAATTAAACATAGTGCGACACAACAAAAGGCTTCATACCTCATGCGAGGCATACACAGCAAGAAAACATAGTCAACGCTTACTCCACGGTCAAGAATTTTCGTCACACAATAGAAATCCGATCGAAATAATGTTCTTATGTAGTCGAAGCTGAAAAACGCATTTTCATGCATTTTTCAGAAAGGCACGCCC
>CAYJJP010000038.1:0-12327 GCA_964370525.1 uncultured Desulfovibrionaceae bacterium
TGCAAGGAGGTACAATATACATAGGCGCTGAAAAGCTTATTAGCAAAACATTCTAGATAGAGCTGTCTTAAAGTTGTTATACAGTACGGTAGCTTGCAAACACCCTACCCTGCTGAATAAAAACATCACAGCAAAAAAGTATCATGGAACACTTTAGAAAGCGTTAAAGGCACAAGATGCAGTAAATGCTATGCATAAACTGCATCATACACAAATCTTATTCCAATTATGCCCTTAGCATATGGAATTACAATTTCGAGGTGGAATATGCAGAAACAGTTAAGCCAAGCCGCAGCTTTTGAAGTGAGCTGGGAGGTTTGCAACAAAGTAGGTGGTATTTATACCGTTGTCAGCAGCAAAGCTATGCAAGCTGTTGAATTTTTTGACGACCGATATTATATGCTTGGTCCTGATTTTGGCAATAATGCAGAATTTGAAGAAACAGACGAACCCTGCTGGGAGCCAATTCGAGCATCCCTTGCTATCAAAAATTATCAATGCCGCTTTGGACGCTGGAATATTGCCGGTCGCCCAAAAGTCATATTGGTAAGTTTTAAAGACCGTTTAAATACCGATCAATTATTATATGAACTCTGGACTCGCTATGGCGTTGACTCCATGACCGGCGGATATGACTACATCGAACCGGTTATGTTCAGTACCATTTGCGGCGAAATCATTTCAACCATTTACGAAGAAACTATAGCACCTGAAGGCCATAAGGCCGTGGCTTTATTCCATGAATGGATGTGCGGTGCCGGACTTCTTGCTGTGAAGAGCAGTAGCCCCAATATTGGTACTGTTTTCACCACACACGCCACCATGCTCGGCAGAGCTCTTGCCGGCACAGGGCACGATATTTACAATCAAATGCATCAAATAAATCCAAGACGTGAAGCAGCAACGCACAACATTACTGCCAAGTGCTCCATGGAACGTGTGGCCGCAAGAGAAGCAGATTGCTTTACCACGGTTAGCCAAATCACAGCCATTGAAGCAGCCGTTTTCCTTGGCAGACCACCGGATGTGGTCACGCTGAACGGGCTTGATATGCGTGTTATACCTGACTATACAGAGGACAATAAAGAAGCTCTTGGCTATCGCAAGCAGCTTATTGACTCAGTGCAAAAGCTATTGCGCCGCAAACTACCCGAAAAAACACGCTTTATTATGGTTTCAGGGCGTTATGAATTTCATAACAAAGGGCTTGATGTTTTCTTGGAGGCACTTGCCGGCATGAACGAAGCCTTACGTGGAACAGACAATCAAGTCATTGCTTTATTTTGCGTAATGGGTGGACATACCGGAGTCAATCCTGATGCCGTTAGCGGTGATGACAGCAAAAAACCCCCACGCGGCGAGCACTGGATTACATCGCACCACGTTTATGACAGCCCCAATGATCCCATCATTAACTCTTGCTTACGCCTTGGGTTAACCAATGGGCCGGAAAATAATGTGCAAGTTATCTTCAACCCTGCTCAACTCAACGGAAAAGATGGCTTCATTAACTTAACCTATGAACAAACGCTTTCAGCCTGCGACCTTGGCATGTTCCCCTCATGGTATGAACCTTGGGGATATACACCGCAAGAAAGTGCTGCTTGGTCAGTACCCACTGTCACCACTGACCTTTCGGGCTTTGGACTTTGGACAAGACAAATACAAGCACAAGAAGGTATTTCCGGCGGAGTGTATGTCGTACCTCGCAAGCACAGAACACGCGCACAAGTGCTCACTGACTTGCGTGAAGTTACCCTCAAAGCCATATGCCTACCCGAAGATAAGCTGTTGAAATCTCGTAAAGCAGCTCGCAATTTAACAAACTACTTTAGTTGGCAAAAATTCTTCCCTTATTATCAAGAAGCCTACACACACGCTCTTGAAAAAGTAGCCGAACGCAATGACGAAGTATTTTTGTTTACCGACCAAGTAAAACGATCGTTTAAGGCAACTTCATCTGTAACGCCGGTTTTACGCTCGTTTATGTCCATTTCCTACTTACCGGCTCGCCTTAAACGCTTGCGGGAACTGGCCGGAAATCTATGGTGGTGCTGGCAAGCTGAAGGTTGGGACTTATTTTCAACCATTGACCCACATTTATGGGAATCATGCGAACATAATCCCGTGGCTCTCTTGGCAAATGCCTCAAGCGCAAGACTTACGGAATTGAGCAGCGATGAAGCATATTTGCAAAAAATGGATACTGTGCTGGAACACTTTGACAATTATATGGCACAGCCAACCAAGGTCATAGATGAAAACCTAAGCAAAGAACATCCTGTAGCCTATTTCTCAACCGAATATGGTATTTGCGAAAGCTTACCTATCTACTCCGGTGGCTTAGGCGTACTTTCCGGCGATCATCTTAAATCCGCAAGTGATTTGAACATCCCCTTGGTTGCTGTAGGTCTTTTATACAAAAACGGTTATTTCAGACAACAACTCACTCCAGACGGCGGACAACACGCAGTCTATACAGAAAACGATTTTTCCACCATGGCCGTGGAGCGAGTTTTGCGCCATGACAAAACACCCATGGAAGTTTCCATTGATTTGCCGGGAAGAAAACTTTTTGCACAAACATGGGTTGTTAAAGTAGGTCGCATTAAACTCTATCTACTTGATACAGACATCCCTGCAAACACAGCAGAAGACCGCAAAACCACAGCTCGTTTGTATGTGGGCGATCGGGATTGCCGTTTGCGCCAAGAGATTTTGCTTGGCATGGGCGGAGTTCGCTTGCTCAAACAACTGGGCATTACCCCTTCTGTCTTCCATATGAACGAAGGACACTCAGCCTTCTTGGTTCTTGAGCGTATACGAGATCTTATGCAGCAAGGTCAAAGCTTTGCCGTTGCCAGTGAAGCTGTTAGCGGTTCATGCGTCTTTACCACACACACGCCTGTAGATGCCGGCAATGAACGCTTTGCCCCTGAGCTTGTGGAGCGTTACTTTACCGATTATGCCAAGAGCATTGGAATTTCCATGCAAGAATTCCTCGACATGGCACGCATTGTGGGCACAAACCGCAATATGTATGAAATGACGGTACTTGCACTGAATTTCTCGCACAAAGCCAACGGCGTCAGTCGCTTGCACGGTGATGTATCTCGTAATATGTGGTCAGCCGGATGGAAGGGATACTCTCCATCAGAAGTGCCCATCGGCTCTGTCACCAACGGCGTACACGTTGCTTCCTATGTTTCACCACGCATGCGTGAGCTTTTAGACAGTACTCTTGAGCCGGGCTGGGCTGATTTGCCAGAATCTTCTGATATTTGGAATAGAATTAGCCATATCCCTTCACAAAAAATATGGGATATTAAGAGAGGTGAAAAAGGCAAATTGTTACATGCCGTGGAAAAAGGTCTTGAAAACATTTTCAAGACAATGGATGTTTCTGCCGACAAACGTAAAATTATGCGTGACGGCTTAACAAATCCCAATGCTTTGGTTATTGGGTTTGCACGTCGCTTTGCTCCTTACAAGCGAGCTAACTTACTTTTTGCAGAGCCAGAGCGTCTTGAGCGCTTACTCAAAAATCCTGAACGTCCCGTGATTTTCATTTTTGCCGGTAAGGCGCACCCCGCCGACCAACACGGCATTGATATCATGCGTGAAATCGTAAAATATACCCTTGATCCACGTTTCATAGGGCACATATATTTTATGGAAAACTATAGCCTTGCCGTTTCTCGTATGCTGACTCGTGGTTGCGATGTATGGTTAAACACACCTTGCAGACCCAATGAGGCCAGCGGCACAAGTGGTATGAAACCATCAGTAAATGGAGGTCTTAATCTCAGTATCTCTGATGGTTGGTGGTGCGAAGGTTATCATAAGGACAATGGCTGGACCATTGGGCCAGTGGTAACACGCCTTGATGACCTTGATAACCAGCCGGACTATGCCGATGCCGAATCTCTTTATGCAACGCTCGAAGATTCAGTCATTCCGCTTTATTTTGACCGTGACGAGCACGGACTGCCCAATGGCTGGCTCGACTATTCACGAAATGCCATGCGTACTCTAACTCCAGAGTTCAGCTCACATCGCATGGTTAACGACTACATAAAAGACTACTATATGCCCACCGCCGCAAGACAAAAGGTACTTTTTGACAACGAATTGGCCTTAACAAAGAAGCTTGTGGACTGGAAACATTCCATTGCGCACAAATTCCCCGGCGTAAGCATCGACGAAGTAGTTTTTGAAGGTATAGATAGCGACACGCTCTATGTAGGTCAAAAAATACGCATCAATGTGACCATCAACCCCGGTGAGTTAAACGATGTCGATTTACGAGTTGAGCTAGTTGTGGGTCGCACAGACGATCATGATTTTGTGGAAGCACCAAGAGTGGTAGCACTAGACTACAAAGAACGCCTAGATACAGGACGTTTATTGTATGTAGGCGAACTAATTGTTCAAGAAAACGGGCATCATTCCTATGGCGTACGCGCTGTACCTTATTGCTCTGATCTTGTTTCGCCTATTGACACAAGACTTGTTCTCTGGGCATAAATTATTTTGACAATGCGGGGCTAATTATCGCCCCGCATTGTCAAAAAATCCAAAACTCTAGAGGAAAATTGTATGCTCATATGGTTTATTGTCGGAACTATCTTGATTTTGTTGGAGTTTGCAACGCCTACCTTTGTGCTTGTATTCTTTGGGCTTGGAGCCTGGGGAGCTGCGCTAACAGCCTATTTATATCCCGGAACTCCTCAAGAAATTATAGTATTTATCATTATAACATGCCTCAGTTTGTTTTTGTTACGCAACAGGCTTAAAAATATTTTTACCGGATTCAAAGGCGGACAACAAAAAAATCCGCTCACCGAAAGCTTTGCATATCTTGGTAAGCAAGCTACGGTTAAAAAAACAATATCGCCTGACATAGAAGGCGAAATATTTGTTGGCGGAAGCTTTTGGCGTGCTAAGTCACAAGTAGAGATTCCGAAGGACTCTATGGTCATCATTGAAAAAATCGACGACGATGACAGCCAATTGCTTATAGTAAAACCCTTACACTAAAATTTTTTACGGGAGAGAAGATGTTCAGTACTTCTACAATTGTTTTGGCTTTAATTGCCATAATCGTCATAGTAACTTTGTATAAAACCGCAAAGATTGTACCAAACCAAGAAGCATTTATTGTAGAAAGATTAGGTAAATTCCACACTGTGCTCTATGCCGGCTTTCACATACTTATACCATTTTTAGACAACATTGCCTACAGACGCTCGCTCAAAGAACTTGTGCTGGACGTTCCGCAACAAACTTGTATTACTCGCGACAACGTTTCTGTGAACATGGATGGCGTTATCTACTTGCAAGTTGTTACACCCGAAAAATCCGCTTATGGTATCGACAACTTTTTGAGCGGCGCCATACAACTGGCACAAACCGCATTGCGTTCTTCCATTGGTAAACTAGAACTTGACCGCACTTTTGAAGAAAGAGAAACCATCAATCAAGAAGTCGTTGCCGCTTTGAACGAAGCAACTTCACCTTGGGGAATTAAAGTCCTTCGCTATGAAATTCGGGATATTACACCACCAGAAAGCGTAATGCAGGCCATGGAAAAACAAATGCGTGCCGAAAGAGAAAAAAGAGCTATGATTGCGGAATCTGAAGGTCAACGCCAAGCGCAAATCAATAAAGCTGAAGGCGAAAGAGCTGCGCTTATTGCGGAATCTGAAGGTAAGATGCAAGCTCTCAAAAACCAAGCCGAAGGTGAAGCAGCGCTCATCGAAACCGTTGCTAAAGCTACAGCTGAAGGAATTAGAATGGTTGCCAGCGAAATGGAAAGCAATGGTGGTGTTGCTGCTGCGAACTTGCGTGTTGCCGAGTCTTGGATACAACAATACGGAAACATTGCAAAAGAAGGTACGACCATGATTGTTCCGCAAAATGTTGCTGACATTTCCGGCATTGTAACAAGCCTATCACAAATTGTAAAACTTCCATCGGCCGGCGGTTCCAATGGCTAAGCTGTAAATTGCTTATAAAACAAAAAAACAGTCAGAAAGTATTATATTTCTGACTGTTTTTTTATTTGTTTTTTAGCAAAAGCTAAAAAGATTTCTGCATAATTATAATATTCATTTACTGAGCGTTGTTTTGCCAAACGGTATGAAAACCGTGAGCATCAGCAGGTGGCAAGCGTAAAAATTGTACAATAGCTTGCTCAATGGCGTTTAATTTTCCTTTTAAGGAAGGAGTACTCTGAATTTCCTTAAATATAGCAGGGTCAACACCATTTACAGCAACTTCGGCGTTTTCAGCAAGCTTAGCAAAACGAGTCGGTAAAATTCTTGCACGGACATTATTTTTCAGGTCAACCCAAAGCGGCGCAACGGAAACCCTTTGCAATTGCAAGCCTTGGCCTTGTACAGGTTTAATGTCTAAAGCCAAAATAACTGTGCGTTCGCGTGGCTGTGTACGCTGGGAGGAAATGAAATTCCCAAGCGACCACGCGACAACTTGCGACTTACCATTTTTTTGTATAACTTCAATCGGCTGCAAAATATGCGGATGATGACCTACAATGGCATCAACTCCGGCTGCAAAGCATGCTTCTGCCATTTTCTTTTGCGATGCATTGGGCTTATTAACATATTCAGCGCCCCAATGGAAGGATGCAATTATATAATCAGCTCCGCGGCTGCGCAAATTTTGCACGTCGGCGGCTATATCCATTTGAGAGTTGATGGGAACATAGACAGGGTCTTTTACGCTGTTAAGTGGGCGATTGCTTCCGTAAGTTCCGTTGATAAATCCAATTTTATAGCCTTTAACATTGACGATGGGGAGAACTAAATTTTCCTTACTATCGCTTATGCCTGCTGTGGTAAAGCCTTGGGATTGTAAATACGAACTTGTGCGCAATCCGGCTTGCACATTATGGTCGAGAATATGATTATTAGCCAGTAAAAGCACATCAAAATGAGCATCTTTTAAAGCATGCGCCAAAGAGTCGGGTGTATTGAAAAGTGGATAACCCTTATATGGCCCCTTGCCCTTCACTACTGTTTCAAAGTTGCCAACCACTAAATCACCTTGCAACAAGTGCTTAACATGAGCAAATTGTGGTCTAAAATTATAGGGTTCTTGGGGTGTGCCTAGTTTTTGCGCAATTTCCAGCTGGCGCTGATGAACCATAATATCGCCGGTGAAAATCAAGCGGATGTTGCCATTGGCAGCACCGGCATGAAATGTAGCCGGATTATTTGCATTTTGCTCAGAACATCCCAAGGATGTAAAGACAAACAAAGGGAACATTAAAACTACACATAATGAATAAAAAAATGTGCGACCTTTTTTCATATAGCTTCGCCTCGTGTATATTGTTTATTTTCTGCTACATATGTTTTCCACTAAGCCTCAAAACTCAATCTTCTTATGCTCACTCTTTTGCACACACCTCCCGAATTCTACACACACCACACACAGGAGCTGAAGTGGGATAATTACATTCTTGACAGGGATTTAAAACTATTCCGTGCTCTTCTTCATGCTTTGCAAAAATTGGCCTGCCTCTTTGCAAAAACCCTTGGTAAAAGTCGATTTTCCGTCCGGGCATGGCGTACTCAAGTTGCTGCCAAAGGTGCTTGTGTTGTGTAAAGCTTGCGCCTTGGCTATACGGGCAAGAAGAAACATGATGCTCTATACCCATTAAAAAAGCATAGTTAGCCGTTTCAAACTCTGTTACACGCCAAAGTGGCTTAACCTTACAAGCAAAACCATCTTCTGCGAGCAGTTTTGGGCCTTGGTCAGAAAGGTAAGCCCTATCCCAGCGAATGGTATTACTAAAAAGTCGCGCCACCTCATCATCTAAATTATGACCGGTAGCCAAGACAGTAAAGCCCATATCCATCGCAACTTTATTGAAGAAATAACGCTTAATTTTGCCGCAAGCCGAACAAATCGGGCGTTTGAGCCTTGCTTTTACCAGCGGTATGCTAAGCCCTTCAAGCGCCATCTCTTTAACTATAAGCTTGAAATCATGAAGTTTACAAAAACGTTCTACCACAGCGCGCGTGGCTTCGGATGAATTTGGTATGGAAAGATCAATGTGCAAACCCGTAACATCATAGCCAAGCTCTTTTAGCACCAGCATTAGCGTTAGGGAATCTTTGCCGCCGGAAACAGCCACAAGGATTTTATCGTCAAATGAGAAAAGATTCTGTTTTTTTATGCCTTTTTCAACCTGCCCCTTGAAAAACTTCAAAAAGCAGTCGGCACAAAAACCTGCATGATGACTGCGCAAAGCAACTACAGCAGTTTCCTTGCAGACTTTACATTTCATATTTTATCCATTTTTTATGTAAAAAAGATTTATTTTGGTAAAACCCAGCCCTTACTCGCAATACAATTTTTGTAAATATCCAAATAATTTTGCGTAAGTCTTGACATATCGCCATAATTTGCCATTGCTAAACTTGCCTTGGCAAGAGCGGCGCATCTTTTAGGTGCGCTAAGCAATTCCTTCATTGATTTTGTTAAAGAGTCAACATCGTCTATATCAAAGAATTGCATTTGATCATTCTTAGCTTGTCCTTTTGACGAAAAACGTATTTTATCAGCAACTTCTAAAAGTTCAACATGACCGGGCACATGCGTAGCAATAATGGGAACACCAAGACACCACGCAGTCATGACTGACGTTACATCAACCTCCGGTTGCGATTCCAGCAATATGATTGCGCCGGCATACTGCAACACCTCTTGCAATGGAAAATCGCTATCCACCCCAGTGAGCAAAGTTAAATGGTCTGCAATCTCAAGAGCATTGGCTTTTTGCACATAAGAAGCCACTTGCTGCTCATTGGCCACAACACGCACTTCCCATTGTGTCAATTCAGGATTGGATTTTTTAAGCTTGAGCATGGATTTCAAAACCATATCCATACAATCATGCTCAGGATCTCCCTTAAGCACCGCAGGAAGGATAAATACAAAGCGTTCTTTTTGAAGCTTTTGCGGAGAAAGTTCATCTTTTGGGCAGGCCGAGTGAATAATCTGCAAACGAGAAACATCAACGGCTCCTTCCGCAAATTGATGCCGCCAATGAGCAGAAGGAACTATAATCTTACTTACAATACTTAGTTGATTGATTAATTCGCTAAGAGAATTATTTTTTGTAGGTTGAGCGTTGCTTGTTTCCTCACTGGATAAAGTCGGCTTTACAGGCTGAATTTTCGGCATGTCTGGGATGCGTGGCATTTTTGCCATTTCTTTTTTGGAAATATCAGCCCTGCTTAGCGGTTCAGCAACTAATGCCGAAGCAACTTCTCGTGGATTAAAATGTGAATATAAAGAAATAGTTGTTCCGATAAGTCTACGCGATACAAACGATTGCAAAAGCGGTAGGCACGTACAAGAAAAAGCATGTATGCAACAAGGTGATTTCTTGTCATACTTCCATAACAGCTTCAATGTTGAAAAGAATGTAGCGAAAAATCCAGCATTTTTTTGTGGTAATGCAACAACCTTAAATTCTTCAGCAAGGGCACATTCCATCAGTCGAGATTTCTCAAGACACAAAATATGCACAACAAAATTGGCAGAACGCAAAACATGCGCCACAGCCAAAAGTTCACGCTGAACATGGGTAAAGTCTACGGCATCATCCATGAGTAAAACCTGCAAAGGCTTTTCATGCGCCATTACTGACGTTGCTTGCTCGCTGCTTATTTCACTTTTCGCAGTCAAAGGAAGTTCCCTCTTGCCATAGGCATTGTAAAAGTTTTTCTCGCAACAACTTTGCAAACTTACCGGTTTTACCTAAGCCTATGGGGCGTTGCTCATAATGAGTTATACCAACACACAAAGGGGTTGAGCCAAACATAAGCACTTCTTTTGCTTGCCAAATATCCTCTTCAACAATATTTTGAAAACGGATGGGCATATGTTCTTTTGCCACACGCAGAGCTGCAGTGATGGTTGTACCGGAAAGAGCGCGCGTAAGGTGCGGGCAAATTAAGGTATCATCTTGAGATATAAGTGCAACATTGGCAACTGTGGCTTCAGCCAAAAAACCCTCATCATCAAAGGAAAATGCCACGTCTACTTGTTTTTGTATTGCCTCGTCTGCCATAAGCACATTAGGTAAGTAGTTAGCATTCTTTATTTTTGCCAAATATTCTTGCTTAGCAGGAATAAGAGAACGGCAAGCTGTTAGTCCACGCTCATACCAAGCTTCAGAAGGAATTTTACTTTTCAAAGCAATAATATACAAACTAGAAACAGGACATTCAGCAGGAGAAATACCAAAACCGCCGGGGCCTCGACCCATCAAGATACGCAAAGCACCGTCAGGATGCTTGGCGGCTTTAGCAACTTCAATCACAATGTCCCTTAAGTTTTCCCAAGAACATGGAGGAGTTAACTTAAGCCCTTTGGCAGAGCCTTGCATACGTTCAAGGTGCGCATCAACCTGAAACAAACGTCCATTTCTATATGAAATACTTTCAAAAACCCCGTCGCCACGGTGGCATAGATGGTCATCAAGTGGCACGAGCAAAAGGCGAGGATCTAGACAGATCCCCCCTACCCTATGCTCATAAAAAGCCGAAATAATAGCTTCTCCCGGGCGATCTGCTGTAAGCATGCGCTCAAGATATTCGGATGAAGTTAATATTTTTTGTATTGCCATTATTTTTGAAAAACCTTGCGATTATCCACGCCTAGCCAATTATTTTTGATTAAGACTTCGGCTATTTGCACAGCGTTTAAAGCAGCACCCTTCCGAATATTATCGGAAACTACCCATAAATTTAATCCGTTCTCTATGCTTTCATCTTCACGAATGCGGCCGACAAATGTTTCATCTTCACCTGCTGCGTCAATGGGCATGGGATACATTTTTTCATTGGGATTATCATAAACCTGCACACCGGGAGCCTTGGCTAAAATGGCGCGCGCTTCCTTGGCTGTAAGTTTTTTCTCTGTTTCTATGTTTATGGATTCGGAATGACCATAAAAAACCGGAACACGCACACAAGTTGCTGTAACTTTTACCGAAGAATCTTCTAAGATTTTAACGGTTTCATGTACCATTTTCATCTCTTCCTTCGTGTAATCATTCTCCAAAAATACATCAATGTGCGGTAAACAGTTAAACGCAATGCGATGCGGATAAACTTCCGCAATGGGATCTTGCAAATTAAACATTTGGCGCACTTGCAGCTCTAGTTCCGCAATGGCTTTTTGCCCTGTACCGGAAACAGCTTGATAAGTGGAAACAACAACGCGTTTAATACGCGCAGCATCGTGCAATGGCTTTAGCGCAACCATCATTTGAATAGTAGAACAATTAGGATTTGCAATGATGCCATTATGTTTTTCAAGGGCATGAGCATTCACTTCCGGAACTACCAATGGGCAACGCTCATCCATACGCCAAGCAGAGGAATTATCAATGACCACACATCCGGCAGCAGCAGCATGTGGGGCAAATGTTTCTGACGTACCACCGCCGGCAGAAAACAATGCTATATCAAAACCTTCAAAAACATCTTCCTTAAGTTCTTTGACCACAAGTTCTTTTTCGGCATAGCTTACTCTTGTTCCGGCTGAGCGAGCAGAGGCAAATGGTACGATTTCCGTGGCCGGAAAAGAACGGGCGTGCAAAGTATTTAACATTTCGCGCCCTACAGCGCCGGTGGCTCCCACCACCGCAACACGAAGTTGTTCTGACATTATTATCTCCTTAAATTACAAAACATAAATTTTATTTCAACAAAACAGTTATTCATTAATATTATTTATTGCATCAAAACATTTTTTATCCATATTCATAATATGATTCTTAAACCATCCCTCAAGAAAATCTAATACTTCCGGTGCAATTTGGAAGCCTTCGGTTTCAACACGTTGCAAAAACTCTTCAGTTTTTTTGATGAAACCGGCATGTTCTTGGAGGTGTTGCTTAAACAAAGGTAAACTATCTTTATGGGGTGACAAAATTTTTACTTCACAGGAAAAGTGATTAACAGCATATGCTTGCATATATTTTAGTTTATCATATACAATGTTTGGAGCATCATCCTCATACAATTCCAAACGTAATTCACGCAACATATTGAAAAGCTCTTTATGTTCAGTATCAATTTCCGTATTCCCAACCAAATATTCATTTTCTGAAACAAATGTGCGCATAATGACTCCAAGATGCTAAATTTTTAAACCTATCACTTGGAAAAAACATATGTCAATTTTTAGAATTTTACAAGCAAAACTAAGCACACAATTCAAGAGTTTTTATAAAAGTAATATACGCATTTGCACAGCTACTTCTCATTAAAATACATTTAA
>CAYJJP010000039.1:0-12235 GCA_964370525.1 uncultured Desulfovibrionaceae bacterium
CAAGCCTTGTGCTGGGAAAAAGAGAAAAAAACTATGTCAAGCTTTCCAGATAGTCTGCATATGTTTGCATAAGGTTTTTTCTTTCTTCAAGATATGAATAAGTGTTTGTCTGGTTATAGGTAGCCTTAACCTTGTTTCCTTCAACGTGTGCAAGTTGAAATTCAACAATATCGCTATTAGCCTTTAGGCTTTGGTGTGCAATCGTAGAGAATAAACCCCGAAAGCTGTGAGTAGTAAAGTTTTTCTTTTCTTCGGTAGCACTTGTATAGCCAAGCTTACGCAAAACTTTCCTTACACTCTCTGGGGCTATATGCCCAGATTGTGAGCTATAAGACTCGAAGACATACTTTTTACTGTCTGTATGTCTTTTTAGCTCTAGGATTAAATCTAAGGCTTGTTTTGACATTGGCACTAAGTGTTCTCGTTTCATCTTCATTTTATCGGCAGGGATTAAAATTTGCTCATTCTCGAAGTCAATATCTGACCATTCAAGGGAACATAGCTCATAAGGTCTTAAAGCTAAGAATGGAGCTAAGTTCAAGGCGGTCTTGACCGTTTGCGAGCAATTCTTGACGCTTTGAATGTTTTGCATGAGTTCGCCAATTTCTTTATTGGAAAGAGCTTGATAGCGTGATTTTTCGGGAGCCTTCGGCATATCTTTTGACAATCTCTTAATCCTTGAAAGCATGATATTGTTTCTTTCTTCAAGAATGCCCAAAGTGTCGGCATATTCGAAAATATTGAAAAGGACTCTTGCCATTTTTGCCCCAACTTCGGGACAATCAGACATTTTCTTGAAACAGTTTCTTACGTCAGAAATGGAAATGTCATTGATTGATTTTTGAGCAAAGCATGGTAACAAGTAATTTTTTATGTGAAAACCTTGTGCTCTTGCCGTTTTATCTCCCCATTTCTTGCTTATTTCCATTTGCTCAATGTATTCAGAAACAAGAACTTGAAAATTGCTTTTCCTGTTTTGCTCAAGGACTTGAGCTTCTTGTTTCTGCTTCTCTTGTTTGGCAATGTGAAGATTGCCAACGGTTTGAGCTTCCTGTTTTTGGTTTTGAGCATCAAGCATTGCTTGTGCTAGGCTATAGAAAGGGTACTCTCCGAGCTTGTGCTTGGTTCTGCGTCCGTCAACAGTATAACGTAAAAAGAAAATTTTTCGTCCATTGGGTCTAACGGTCACATATAAAGCATTGCCTAAAGGTTCGTCATAAGCCTTATTTTTAGGGCTTAATTTTCTGATTAAAACATCTGTGATTTTTCTTAACTTCATGATATGATATCCTTTTTTCTTTGTATCATATCTGAAAATGAGTACCGTTTCAAGTACCCTTTAGCACTTGATAGCATTGAATGGGGACGGATTGTATAGGACAGCAAAAAGCCCTAAGTATCATTTTTTTAGATACTTAGGGCTTCTATAACCTTGTAAAATAAGGTTAATTGGCTCCCCGGGACGGACTTGAACCGCCAACCTAGTGATTAACAGCAATACAGTAGCAATGTTGTTATGTGTTGCTGTGTGTTGCTGTGCAAATAAAACTCTTGAATTAATAACATGTTTAATGCTAAGAACATTTACAGTAAGATACACAAAAGGTAGCAGAAGGGTAGCATTATGGACGAAAAAGGTAGCAGACAGGTAGCAGGGAAAAAGCAGCCGTTGCGTGAGAAAACACGCTTTGCCGGAGTCTATTCTCGCAAGCTCACCAACCGTAACACAGGCAAGGCCGATACCGCCTTTGATATAACGTACAAGAGTGCTGAAGGCAAGAAAGTTTGGGTGCTCATCGGTTATGCGTCCGATGGTGTCAATGCAGCATACGCTAACAAGCGGCGTGGTGCTATCCTTGATGGTATCAGCCGTGGGGAAAAGCCCAAAGCGCAGCAGGCAGGCAAGAACATGACTTTTGCTGAAGGGTGGCAAATTTTTAACGAGAAGCACTTGCCAAGCCTTGCCAGTCCGAAAGACGAGCGCAATCGGTATAAGTGGTATCTGCATGAGCCGCTTGGCCATCGTAAACTGGAGAGCATCACCTTGCTTGACCTTGAGGATATGCGCGCGGACATGCTCAGCAAAGGTTACTCCACATCCACAGTCAGGCTTGCTCTTGGTGATGTACGTCGTGTCTATCGCAAGCTTGCAGCGTGGGGATTGTACGCAGGAGCTATCCCCACCGATGGGCTTAGAATGCCAAAACTTGATAATGCTCGCACACGCTACCTCACCCAAGATGAGGCTATTAGCTTGCTGGATAATCTCAAGACAAGATCCAAGGCTTGGCATGACATAGCATTCCTGTCGCTCCATACGGGTATGCGTAAAGGAGAGGTCTTGGCACTGCGAGGTGAGCATCTTGACTTTGCTGCTAAGCGTATCTTGGTTAAAGACGCTAAGACCGGCAGTCGCATCGTTGTTATGACTGATGAGGTTATGGAGCTTTTGCTCAGCCTGCGTCCCGACAATCCGGCAAAATATATTTTCTCCGTTAAAAATAGTGAGGGAACTATACCCATGTCCACGGATTCTGATGAAAGCTACGTCAGAGCTGTCCGGGATTGCAAGCTCAACGACGGCATTACCGATCGGCGTCACCGAGTAGTTTTCCATACCTTGCGCCATACATATTGCTCGTGGCTGGCCATTGCCGGTGTACCGCTCTTCACCATCGGTGAGCTTGTTGGCCATAGCAGTGTTGAGATGACCAAGCGCTATAGCCATCTGTGCCCCGATGCCAAGCAAGAGGCGGCTGCGCTTATTGGGCAGCTCATGAAAAAAGCCAAGGATTAAGTTATTCATACTGTGCGCATCCTTCCGGCATCAAGGTAAGCCTTGACGGCTTTGTGAGTATAAAGCACAAGACGGCCGTGTTTGATATACTCCGGGCCCTCACCGTCCACCCTATACTTGCGCAGCGTAGCAGAATTTAAGCCGTACAGCTTTTGAACTTCATCGGTGGTAAGAGTTTCCTTACGTTTGATGACTTCAAGCTCCTGCGCTTCCTCTGAAATCATAGGCGAGGATGTAGGCATTATATCTCTTAATATTTCTGCTAAATCTTCACGGGTGGTAACAATAACGCTACTCATAAAACACCTCTCATAACATTTATTGTGCAGCCATAAGTGCTGCTGCCATCGGTTTAACCCAGATAGGTTGACGGCTCATACTGAAGACTTCTCCGCTCCATGTGAGCAAGAGCACCTCGCCCATCACGCTGGCTATGGCTTTAGCCGCCGGTGGTGGTACAGCATTGCCTATGCGTTCTCTCCATGACGTATCCGACAAACCATCAAGCTTCAGATACTCTTCCGGATCAAGTAATCCCTGCAAAGCAGCAAGCTCTAACGTGGTAAAAGGTCTGTGCCATGTACCATCAAGGGCGATGATTTGAGCTGTGCATTTATCCTTTGCGGCAGGAAATATGCGTGGGTCAGCAACGGATAAGGCTCCATCAATGATACTTTGTGCGCCGATAACAGTTCTTGCTGGATTTTGCCATGGAACCACAAATATTTTGCTGTGTGAATTTACAGAGTAATTTGTTCGAGGGTCAGCCACTGAAAGCCCTCCGCCTGCGACATGGTTTGCCGTGGTGACGGTTTTAGATAATCCGTCCCAAGGTACAACATGAAAAATATTTTTATGCGCGCTGTCGGGATAGCCAGTTCGTGGATCAGCAACGCTGAACTTGCCATTATGCGGAAAGCCTCTTGATGTAACTGTACCCATATATTTATCAAATGGAACAACACCAAGGCAATCATTACGCATAGTATCTGTTGTGTGTACATCTTCTACAGGCTGACATTGTAAAGATTTATCCGGTACAATGGCATAATCTTTCAAAAATCCATTTTCAACGACAAGACTATTAAGCGACCGCCAATCTTTACCGACCTCAATAAACGCTAAACGCACCCACGTTTTCCACTGTAACTTTGGCAAGCGGTGCATGGGACCGGCAGATACATCTCCGGGCATGGGCATTTTAGAAAGAACGCTTCCTACGCTTTGCATGGACTTTTTCACAGGTTCATACAAAAAACTTGGCACACGTTCCCTATGCCTTGCCACAAGCAAAAAGCGTTTACGAGATTGCGCAAGCCCTCCAAGCTCTCCGCAATCATGTGTGGTTTCAGCCACAGCATAACCATAAGCACTTAAAAGGCTTAAAATTTGGTCGAGCAAGAAACGTCCACGGGTGGCAATGCGTGGCACGTTTTCAAAAATAATAAGCTCTATGGGGTCATCTTTGTAAGCCTCAAGGGCAAGCCAGATACCACGCAGCGTTAATCCATTGAGCGCTTGGTATTTTTTGCTTTGGGATTTGGCTGTGGAAAGAAGTCCCGAAAATCCTTTACACGGAGCAGATAAAAAAAGTATATGCGGATGCTCATTATTAAAGGCTTCGCAAATATCAAGCGGCATGGCTTCTTTCCAATTTGCGCTTGGCTCTTGCCCATGAAAATCAATATATTGTTCACGGTTCATTAAATCCATAACAGTGCCGGATACCCCTGCCATACGCTCAAAGTCACGAATTGCCGCAGCATCTACATCAATACCACCGATGCATTGAAATTTTGCTCGCAAATTTCCCACTTGCGCCCGGCCTTGGTTCATCCCCTTGGCGCCCCCGCCTAAACCGCAATATAGGTGTGCGTGATTAACAATAACGGTACTCATTTGCGTACTCCTACCTTTCACTCAAATAACGTTCCGGAAGTGTTATTTTTAACTCTAAATCAACTTCACCTTTGCAATATTTTTCCAAAAGGTTTGCATCTTCTTCCATTTGCAAGCAAAATCCACATGTTTTACCTTTTGAAACATAAGTTAATGCGCCTAACTTACATAGTAAACTCAGAGCGTTTGAATTTTTTTCTTGAATAGCCACTTCAGCAAAATTATACATATGAACACAAAAAACATGGGCGCCCAAATCAAAATAAGCTTTGTCTGTTTTGGTTTTATGTCGGATATTTTCAAACCAACCATCTAATGAAATATTCATAACGTATCACCTTTATCAGCATGCATTCCGCCAGTGGCAATGTTTTTCATATGATACGCAATAAAAGGTTTTCTGGCTGTACGCTTAGCATCTTTATTGCAATATAGAGCATTTATTAAATATTGCGGAATAACATCCAAAGGTTCTTCTTTTGCAAAAAAATGGTCGACATTCAAATTCCAATAAAATGCACACGTCATCTCGTCAGCGTCAAAGTCCTTTTCATCCCGGCTAAAGAGTATCACCGGCTTATACAGCGCATTGGCGGCGCCAAGTTCGGCGTGGGTACCACGACCACCGGGCAAGAGCACTATCACCAAGTCCGCCGTCATAACGCCCACCATTTCCTTGGCAGCCACTTCACGCAGACGCTGCTCGCCTTGGCCATGAGCCGATCCATGCAGCGTCCAGTCGTAGGTGATCTCGTGCCCATCAGCGAGCAAGGCATCACGCAGGGCTTGCACCTGTTTGTAGTTTTGTAATCCTGAAGCAATATAAATTTTCATGCTAAAACCTCTCCATATTCAATTTTGATTGATACGCCACTACTCATTACGCCGCCTTTGCCCTAAAATCATCAGCTGAAATCTGTAAGTGCAAATACATTTCCCAGCCCAAGTCTTCAGCCTCTGGGCAGATTTTGGCAAGCTCTCTCACCAAAGAATAGGTAGTCTGGTCAAGGTATCGCCAGCAACTGTCGCCTTTCGTAATTTTGATACAAAAGCGGCGAGCATCAAAGACAAAAAGGTTGGCCATGCTCAAGACAGACGTCCACACATGCAGCCTTTCCTCTTCGTTTTTATCAAATTTATCAACAAATGAACCGACATAGACAGAAGCACTATCAAGACTGCGCTTTGCACCTTGGCTTAACTTTTTGGTCTGTAGATGAGCCGAACAGTTGTCAATCCAACAATTGATCCGCTCAGCTCTTTTGCTGTTGGTTTTATTGTAACTGATACCCGGGCCAATAATTTCCATGGCTGCCCTAGCGAAAGATACACCGATAAGCCCCATGGTATGCTGATAGCCAAGAGGCAAAGAAATTTCTTTTTTCATAAGCATAGTCCTAGCGCAACCTACCGGCCATAGCGGAAAGACGTTTATTTTCTTGAGTTAAATCAAGAATTGCTTTTATAAGCAAGAGAAGAAAGGCCAAAGCAAAAACAAAAATCATGCTGCACCTCGAAATTTTTTCTTGACACAATGGCTGGTTGCCATGTAATGGAAGCGTCGTTGCATAAGTGTCCCTCTTATGTAATGTAGTTTTGCCCTTTGAGTTACGACCTTAAAGGGCTATTTTTATTGTTTTGGCTTAAACCATAAGCCTTTTAAATCTTTTTTTATACAATCACTCATTTTTAACCCTCAAGCTCATCCTCAAAAAACATCATGACCATTCCGGAAGAAAACTCCGCTAAAATCCCTCGTCCTTCAAAGCCGACAACCGTTGCCACATGATATCCCCGATAGGCTTCTTTTAAGCGTATCATATCCCCGATTTCATATTTCATGATTTTCTCCTTTTCAAAGCTTTAAGAGCTATAAGAGCCTCTTCCCGTGACGGAAATTCTGTTTCTAATAAACACAGATTTTCACCTGTTTCTTCTTTTTTTTCGTCAATAATGATACCAATTTGAAAAATATCAAAGCCGGTGCAAAATACTTTGAACAGAACTTTCTTTTTAATCTTTTCGGGCATTACTTACCTCTTTAAGTGCAGTAAGAGTTTCTGTCGCTTCAAGTTTATTCGGAAAAGCACACGGTAAATATGACATTGCCGGATATGTTTTAGGAAGCTTTGCACCAAGCAAAAAACGGGCTGAACTTATGCGCTGCACTTCATATTTCAAATTTTCTTGCACAAACTCTTGCATCATTTCTTGCAAAGCCGTAAGCGCCTCTTGCCTTGTGTCATATGGTTTACCAACAAAATGCAGATTGCCGCCATGAACAACTTCATTTTCATTGATAACGGCACCTATTTGGTAGGTTTCACCGCCGGTACAGAACACTTTATAAAAAAGTTCAGGATTTATCTTTTCTTGCATATTTATTTCTTCCTTTGTTATTCGTAGTACTTGCAGGTGCAAGAGGGTAGCAAATCCTCTTGCATCAAGCTCCACTCACCACCTACTTTTGGGCTAATGTGGGCAAACACATTGATTGCTACCCTTGGCAGAGTTGCCTTGTGAGCTTTACCTGCAAATACTACGAACATTATGACATTAACCTTCCACAGCCTCTTCCATGAGCTTTTCCAATGCCAACAAAGCGGCAATGGCTTCACGGTTTTCTTTTTTGAAATTAATAAATTCATCCTTGGTAACCACGCCATCGATGATGTGCGCCGCGGCCAGCGTTGCAGCCTCTCCGGTCTCTTTGAGTGTGTGGGCAAGCTGAAGCGTCATGCACTTGTTTTGCGCCACCAGCAGTCTTGGCAGCTTAAAAAATACTCCCTCTCGCTCTTCAGCCAAAAACTTGACCGGAGCATCCGACTCTGCCGCATCCATGAGCGGCAAGAGCATATCCACGCCAAGCTTGTGACCGGGTTGTCCGGACAACTCACTCATCATGGTTTGATAATTGGTGTAGCCGACTATCTCCCAAAGATTTTTGGCTGTGATGCCCGACGGCGCATTTTTGGCCATTTGGTGGGTGATGGCTCTAAGTGACGGGAAAGATTTTGCTGTAAAGTTCATGCTATTTTTTCCTTAAGTATTGCGTTGTTGATGGCGTTACTTTGTAGTATGCGAGAAACATGCTTATTAAGCCTCGGTTTGATTTAACAAACCCGGGAAAATGGGTGTGCGTGGTTTTCGTATCCAATTTACAGGTTCGGGAAGTAATTCTTCGGGGAACCCGAGAAAAATGCATTTTTTATGCATTTCTTCAGGCATGAAGTCACGTTTTAAAACAACGGCAACACGCTGATGAGATACCCCTAGTTTTTTTGCTAGAGCAACATTAGTAATATCACGCTCAAGCATCCAAGCTTTTAATTTTTTTTCACGAGGTATTTCTATACTTGTCATTTTCTGTCTTCCTTGTTAGCATTGAAAGAAACTATTGAAGTTTACTGTTGAAGCGCACATCTTGCGCTTCATGTTAAAATATACTTACGCACTAACTGCGTATATGTCAAGTGTGGTTACGCAAAAAATGAGTACTTTTTTATTTGAAAGGATTCGACTTGTCTCTTCAAAGCTTGCAGGGAGTCAGGAAAATCTTGGGGAAAGCCTTGGAATTAAAGGGAGAACGTTTCAGGGCTATCTTACCAAGAAAAGGGAAGATAATTTGTGGCCTCACTTGTCGCAAATTCTTAAATTGTATCCGCAGATTCAACGTAATTGGCTTTTTTTTGGTGAAGGTAACATGCTCGAACCTATAGTTGAGCCTATACAAGAAACAAAACCAATTGTGCAGCAAGCTATCCCCTTACAAGGATTTGCTTCTTGCGATGTGCATGGTTGGCACGGCTCTATGAGCATACAAGTAACAGTGTCCGCACCGCTTTGGCATGATAAAATTTTGGCAGTAATGGCCAGCGGCGAAAGCATGTTGCCTGCCGGCATTGGTCATGGGCAAGTCTGCTACTGTGACCCAACACTTGAACCCATCGAAGGTGATGCTGTTTTTGTGGAGCAGTGTGAAAATTTGAGTACAATCAAACTTTTTTGCGAAAGGGAAGAAAGGCAGGGCAAGGAGTTTATTAAATTAAAAGGCTGGCTTGATAAAACAAGCGAAATAGCCGTACAAAAAGATTTTTATTTAAGTGTTCTCAGCTCAAATATAAAATGCATTGCACCTGTGGTGTATGTAAGGCGTAGGTTGTAGTAATAAAATAAAAAAAAGAGGTGGTTTATGAACATATATCAAAAACATGCCTTAAACCTTTTACAAACACTGGTATTTTCTGCCGAAAATACAAACTCAATGCGTAGCGAAAAACTTTTGTGTCGACTTGAGCCTCTTATTGAGTATGCCAACATCACGCAAGAAGATTTTTGCAAAGACTGGACTTACAATCTTGGCACTTGTTTTAGCGATACTCTTGATTGCAAATTACAACAACGCACAAGAAATAAAGAAAAATACTGGCTTTGGACGCAAGGGAGCAATTTTGATTTTAAGCAAGGATACACCATACACAAAGCCGACGGAAGTTTGGCCATTCAAATAGAAATTGCAACACCTGCTGTAAAGAGCAAAGATGAACAGCGTGATCCCGGGCTTGTTGTTCTTAAAACATATGCTGCAACCCATAGAAATCCTGCTTTTATCCCGCAAGAATTGCATCGAACCACGCAAGACGGCTTTATTGCATTTTTAATTACAGGGCAAATATACAAAAACCATTATGAGTAATCCTTATGCTGAAAAAAATAATATTTTTTTTGTTTCTGGCTACGTGTTTTCCGTTTTTTACACAAGCCAAGATTTTGAATTTTAAAGAATGTGAGATGCTGGGTGATTTATCTAAACAAGTCATGGAGTCTCGGCAATATGGAAGCAGAAAAGAAACTGTGCAAAGGCATATAAGAGACGCAAATTTGGGAGAACTGGAAGAGTTTTTCTTAAAAATAGTTGAACAAGCATATATTTTTCCAAAACACACAACGAAAGAAGAAAAACTGAAAGAAATAGATAAATTTACTGCAATGACTTTAGCAGTTTGTATGCAAAAAAAATGAAAATTGATGGCGCGAAGTAGGGGGGAATAACAGGCGATCAAGGATGGACTTACGATGACTATTGCAGAGTGTAGCCGAGAAGTTCTACACAGCAGGAATTGCAAATGCAACGTCTTTGGGGTGAAATGCGCGGCCAATTTCAAGGAACTATGGGAACAAATGACAGTGCTTTGGAAAAAGCCATTGCTGAAAAACTAAATATTTCCCTAGAAGTTGTAAGCAAATTGCCCATGTTAGATATAAGAATGCCTTTGAAATTTGCGGAAAAAGTGCAAGCTTTGCCGCATTTGAATCCTGAGGAAAATTAGGTATGTTAGAAAATATAATTATTGGTATCGTTTCTGGTTTGGTGAGTGGTCTTTATTCAGGTCTTGTGGTGATGAGGCTTGCAGAGTTTCGAACTTTAAAAAATGAACTTATGAAAACATTGTGCTTTTGTAAATTAAGCTTTATGAATAAAAACTTTGAATATTTTGACGAGCAATTATTATATCAAGTTTTTTCAGGGTTCAGATATTTAAATCATCATGAGGCAGCTCATGTAGCAATGGAAATATTTAATGAAGTAGTAAGCTCACGTGATAAAAAACAAAAAATACTTGAGGAACAATCCCGTGGCATTAGACAATCTACTGACTTATATATGCAAGATGTAGCTAAAGAACAAGAAAAATGGTTAGATAAAGCACAAGAAATACACCCGAATATCATAACTTTAATTGGGGCGCGCGATATATACAATTTTTTTTTCAAATCTCAATTAAAGTAAACAGGATATACAACACCTGAAATATACCATGTTAAAATTGTATATTAAAGCTACACCTCCACCTCAAACTCCCCCCATACTTCCTTACAAACATTTTCCATACTCTCAGAGTAATCAGCAATAATATCCTCACCGTTGCCCGGGACAAGCATAATGCTGCCGATTTTTTCGTTTTTCGTGTTATATATGCGTAAAAGAGGGGTTTCTATGCAAAAAACATCTTCTAAAATGCTTTCTGTATCTGTGGAGCGTGTGGCAATCATGTCACCTTCAAACCAATCGTGGACGCTGATGAGCGAGCCTTGCGCCAAAATCCTCTCAATAAGCAAGCGGATAATGTCTCTTTCAAGTTGCATATCTATCGCCATGCTGCTGCCTTCCATTCCGGTAATTGTTGCACATAGTTGGCTAGGAGTTCTTGATACTTTGCTTCAACCGCCAAATAAAGCTCACTGTTACTTATTTCTGTACTTTCATTGCATTGGTAAAGATAAAAGCTGAAACTTTTAATTTTTTGAATGGCGCTTATTTCAGGCTTGCCAAGATGGTCTTGGGCGCAAAAAGCAAAATATTCATCGGCGTAGAGGTCGAGATTTTCGGCATGACGTCCTTCATAGCGTGCTTCAAAGGCTTGTACATTCATGCGCAAAAGCTCAAGGATAAAGTCTTCAATATATTCTTGCTCGGAAAATTCGTCAAAAAGTTCTTGGGCTATGATATTCAATGTTTCTATGCTTGTTAAAATGCAGCTCATATATTTCCCCTTTTTTTACGGGGCAAGCCGTAACTTGCCCCGTACGCTATTTTATTGATTAAAAAGATTGTCCAATTCTTGACGCACACGCTTGGCAGCATAGCTGGCATTGGCGGTCAATTTGCGTACCCATGCCGTTTGGCGAGGTGACCACTTGAAAGCAGCACTTTTTAAGGCACTACGCACAGCCTCTTCCGGTTTGCCGTCAAAAATAAATTTGATGTAGCCGTCAGCGTATTGCATGGTATAGTTGTCGGTGATGACCTCTTGTCCTTCGGCTTCTCTGCTTTGCTCAAGTTCTTTGATGCGCTTTTCAATGCGGCGGATTTGTGCATTATTATTTTGCAATCTCCAGCTTTCATACGGAGCCGGCTGTTTTTCTTTACGAGCTGTGGCATTGCGCTCTTTCATCTGTTCTTGAAGATTCTTGCGTTCCTCAAGTTGTACTTGCAATTTTTCGATGGCGTCAGGGTCAAGAACGGAAATACCGCCACTGCCCACGGCATCGGCTTTGTGGGCATAATGCCTTGCTTTTTGACCAAGCTCCACTGCCTTGTCTGCTTTACGTGCCAAGCGATCAAGGTGCGCACGATGCCTTTTTTCAGAGTGATGACCGATTAAAATCGGTTGACCGAAGGGGATGCCGGTATTCTCTTCACCGAAGCTGTTTTCCCAAATGTGATCGCTTTCTGCACTCAATTGTTCTGCTTTTTCAGCATAACGCTTACGGCGTTCTTCTTGACGTTGTTCGTAGGTATTGAGTTCTTTCATGACTTTTCTCCTTTTTTGTTAAGTTGTTGAAATCACATATTTAAACAATACCATAAGTAAACTTGTCGTCAAGTAAAAAATTAAATAAAATCACATAAATATAAAAAAAGAGACTCAAAAATGAGTCTCTTGTATGAAAACTGTTGTTCTTTACATGAATAATGATGTTTTTCAACGCACCTGCCTCTCATAACACAAAATCGTGCCTTGCAAGGCCACAATA